>JALOOY010000299.1 GCA_025454185.1 Thermodesulfobacteriota bacterium | reverse complement strand
GCCGCAGCAGTAGGAATTGGCCCGGATGCGCTCCATTTCCACCAGCTCCACGCCGGGGATGGCCCGGAGCAGATCCCGGGGAACGTCGTAGAGGCAGTCTTCTTCGTTCAGGCTGACATAGGCCCCGGTCCACAACTGGGAGCCGTCATGATCGACGACGAATCGGGTCAGGTGGCGGCCGGAGTGGCAGGGGTCATGATAGGTTACCTTCATGGGCAGGGGTTCGGTGAATTTTAGTGTCCCGGACTGATAGAGGTCGTACAGGAACTGGGAGACATGGATGACCTTGAGACCCTCCATCATCCGGCTGTATTCATCGGCTAGGGAGTAATCCTTCAGGATGGCCCGAAAACAGCCGGCGCAGGCGGTAACGATGGTTTTTACACCCTGTTCCTGATGGAGCTTATGGAAGGTTTCCAGGTTGCTTTCAGCCACCCGCTTGAAGGCCTCGGCATCTCCCAGGCGCATGGCCGTGGAGCCGCAGCACAGCTCGTTTTCCCCCATGATGCCGAAGTCCACCCCCAGTTTTTGGAAAATGGAGGCGGTGGACTGGGCAATCACCCTTTCCGGGGCGTTGTAGGCGCCGGTGCAGCCCACGAAGTACAATACCGGGGCCGGCTCCTTGAGGATGTCCTTAATGGGCTTTTTGTCTTTTTTGAAGGGGCGGGCCCAATCGGTCCGCACCCGCCGCGGGCCCTGATAGGGGTTGTCGTAACTGCGCAGGGACTGGGCGATGACCTTCTGGGCCGGCATGGGCCCGACCCCGTCTTCCACGGCCTTGCGCCGCATGGCCTCAAAAACCTCAGGGATGTGGGGTTTGTAGTCCACCTGGCACTGGCTCTGGCAGCCGGCGCAGATGGTGCACTTATAGATGGAATCGAGCAGTTCCTCGTCCCATTCCAACTCGCCGCTGTTGAGGCCCCGGGCAAAGGCCGCTTTTCCTTTGGACCCGTAATAGCCTTCAAAACCGAATTCGCTCCCCGAGGGGCAGATGGGCCGGTTCTTGGGCGGGGGGCCGAAATCATAGGCTGTCTTGCAGGTGCCGCAGGCCGTGCAGCGCCAGAAATAATGTTCCAGGTCCTTTAAGGACGGTATATTCCAATGCATTACCGATTCCTCCTTCAGATGCCCAGCTTGCCGGGGTTCATGATGTCGTTGGGGTCCAGCATTCGCTTGATGCGTTTCAACAGCTCCAAGTATCCCGGATGCGCCCGCTGGTTGATCTCCATGGCGAAATCCACCGGGGGTTTGTAGGGCATGCCCCCGTGTTCCAGGTCCACCTTGAGGCATTCTACGATGGCGTGGCGGGCGTTTTCCGTCTCCTGGGGGCTCTTCTTGTTAAAGGGGATCATGGCCCGCAGCATGCCGTAGTGCACCCCGCGGTACATGCTCATGCGGATGGAAGGGGACAGGTTGTGTTCGATGAGGATCTTTTTCCAGTCGTTGTAGACCGGGGCCCATTTGTTGGCCGGGGTGAAGGTGCCCGGCCAGGAGATGCCGGCCCCGCCCATCTTGCAGTAATTCTTGGTGGAGCCCACGATCTGGCTGGGCAACTGGGTTCGGGCCCGCAGGGCCTCTTCCGGGTATTGGGTGACCTCGATGGAAGTCCCCTTTTTCTTCTCCTCGGCCACCACCGTTTCCCAGATCTCCTCCCGGGCCTCTTTCTCCTTTTCGGTAAAGGAGTTGGTGTTGGCGAAGCTGAACCATTCGGGCGGGTCTTCCGGTTTGGGTTTGTAGGGATAGGGGATGGGCACCTGGGCCAGCCACCAGGAAACGGCGGTCAAATCGTCGCAGATCTCATAGGTGGCCAGGTTCATCATGTAGGAGACCATGTCCTCCACGTTGCGGCAGGAGACGGTGAAGACCTTGAGCACCGGCGGGATGGGATGGACCGTAATGCCCAGTTTGGTCACCACGCCCGTAGACCCCAGCCAGCCTTTGAACAGGCCGTCCATTTGTGGAAAGGGCAGGAGACTATGCCAGGCGTCAGGATTGATGGCGCAGGAACCCACCCGGACCAGCTCCCCGGTGGGCAGGACCACCTCCATGCTGGTGATTTCCTGGCTGTTCAGGCCGTAGCGGGCGTTCAGGCCGCCGATGCCGTGGGAGATGGCGCAGGAAGACACCGAGGCCGAGGGCGGCCCCACGGGCCAGCCGAAGCGCAGTTGGTGCGGATAGAGGGCCGTGGCCAACTGGGCGTGGGAGACGCCCGGCTCGATGACCGCGTAGTGGGATTCGGTGTCGATCGTGATGATCCGGTTCATGCGCTTGAGGTCCATGAGGATCCCGCCACGCTCCGGGATGGTCAGCCCGCCGATGTTGGTGCCGGCGGTATAAGGGACCACCGGAATCTTTTCCTGGTTGGCATAGCGCAGGACCCCCTGGACCTCTTCCACCGTGGAAACCAGGACCACGTAATCCGGCAGCTTGGGCTGCACGAAAGACATGTCGTACGAATAGGCATAGCGGATATGTTTGGCGGCGGTAGCATTCTTGGGGCCCACGATGGAGACCAACTTGCTTAAAACCACGTCCTTATTGGTAACATGCATAAATCCTCCCGTTCTTTGCATTTCTTCTCAGCGGTTTGCACAGCCAAAAAAATGAATTTTTTTGGCTAAGGGCTATTTCCGGGTGATGGTCCCCTCCCAGGTGCTGACCTTGGTCTCTTTTTTCTCCACTTCGCCGAACCAGCGGGAGGTGACGCATTTGGATTCCGTGTAGAAGGCCACCCCGTCTCGGCCCATGACGTGCAGGTCGCCGAAAAAGGATTGTTTGTGTCCGGAAAAGGGGAAGTAGGAGATGGGCACGGGAATGCCTACGTTAACGCCGACCATGCCCGCATGGGTCCGCCGGGAGAACTCCCGGGCGTAATGGCCGCTCTGGGTAAAGATGGCCGACCCATTGGCGAAGGGACTGGCGTTCATGATGGCCATTCCTTCTTCAAAGTCCTTCACCCGTTTGACGGAGGTCACGGGACCGAAAATCTCGGAGTCACCCACGCTCATCCCGGGCCGGACGTGATCAAAAATAGTGGGGCCGATAAAATGACCGTTTTCAAATCCGGGAACGACGATGTCTCGTCCGTCAAGGACCAGTTTGGCGCCCTCGGCGATACCCTTTTCGATCCATTCGAGGACGGATTTTTTGTGTTCAGCCGATACCAACGGTCCCAGTTCCGTATCGGGATGGTAGGCGCAGCCGATCTTGCGCTCTTTGGCGAACTTGACCAGGTAACCCATAAACTCATCGGCACAGGCCTCTTCCACACAGAGTGAGGGCAAGGCCATACAGCGCATCCCGGCACAGCCAAAGGTCGAATTGATAATCCCCAGGGCCGAGCGCTCCAGCGCGGCATCCCGCATGACCAGGGCGTGGTTTTTGGCCTCGCAAAGGGCCTGCACTCTTTTGCCGTGGGCCGCCGCTGTGGAATAAATATGCAAGCCCACTGCCGTGGACCCCACATAAGAAATCCCCTTGATGTCGGGGTGCTTTAAAAGTAATCCGGCTTCATCACGGCTGCAGGTCACCATATTCACTACTCCCGGCGGCATACCGGCTTCGATGAGCAGCTCCAGAACCCGTGCGGCCGTCTGGGGCGTCAAACTGGCCGCCTTGAGTACAAAGGTATTACCCATGGTAATGCACAGAGGAATCATCCAGCCGAAGGGGATCATGGCCGGGAAATTGAATGGTACGATCCCGGCAAAGACACCGATCGGTTCACGGTACAAGACGGTATCGTGACCGGTGGATACATTCATCAGGGCGTCTCCCTGCATGAGCACCGGAGCGGCACAGGCCAACTCCACCACCTCGATACTCTTGAAGAT
>JALOOY010000298.1 GCA_025454185.1 Thermodesulfobacteriota bacterium | reverse complement strand
GGATGGGAATGGCGGTCATGATCCGGGAGGGGTTCGTCCGCAGGGAATTCCCGGCCATTGCCCCCCTTTTGACCCGGGGCGTCGATCTCCACCGGGTCATGCTCGTATCCGACCTCTTTGATCCGGCGGAACTGATCCAGGGCCGCGGGATGAACGCCCTCCTGGCCCAGGCCGTGGAGGCGGGCTGTCCTCCGGTTACGGCCGTGCAGTTGGTGACCAGGAATGTGGCGGACTATTACCACCTGCGGGACCTGGGGGGTATTGCGCCGGGCAAACTGGCCGACCTGGTGCTGGTCCAGGACCTGCGTTCATTTGCCTGCCGTCAGGTCTGGGTGAGCGGTGAATTGGTGGTGGACGAAGGGCTTCTTCTTCCGGGCCCGGCCCCCTTTCTTTATCCGGCGGAAACCCGAAAGACCCTCGCCGTTCCCCCCCTAGGTCCGGAGGTCTTTTCCCTGCCGGGCGGGGGGCGGGAAACAAACGTCCGGGTGGTCCGCATCGTCAATGAGACCATCACCCGGGAAGCCACCGTGCCCCTGCCCGCCCGCAACGGCCTACTCCAGGCCGACCCGACCCGGGACCTGTTGAAAGCCGCCGTCTTTCAACGGCAAGACCCCGTCCTCCGTCCGGCCCTGGGTTTCGTCCAGGGGTTCGGCCTGCAGCGGGGGGCGGTAGCTACGACCTTTACCTGGGATGCGGCCAACCTGCTGGTGATCGGCGCCGACGACCGGGAAATGGCCCTGGCGGCAAACCGGGTGGTGTCCTTGGGCGGGGGCGTCGTTGTGACCGCCGGGGAGACGATACAAGCGGAAATGCCCCTGCCGATCATGGGCCTGATCTCCGAGCGCCCCCTGCCCGAGCTGGCCCGTCAGATCGCCGATCTGGAAGAGTCCTTCCGAACCCTGGGCTCAACCCTGCAGCGCCCCTTCCTGACGCTGCAGACCTTCTGCTTCACCGGCCTGCCTTTTATCCGCCTCACCGACAAAGGCTTGGCCGATGTGCGTCGGAAGAAGCTGGTCGACCTGTTCGGGGTTTAATTATTTTCGCAGGGAAGGGACTTCCATGACCGGTTCGTTGGATTGGGAAAAGATCATCCTGGGTCTGAAAAGGACCACCCGGGATTTTCTCGAGACCGTCGTGGACAACCTGAGCGAATCCATCATCGTTACCGACCTGGAGGGCAAGATCGTCTATTTCAACAAAGGCTCGGAACAGATCTTCGGCTACCGGGCGGAAGAGATCCTGGGCCGGCATATCCTCCTCCTGGGGGTCCGGAGGCCGAACGTCCTGAAGGAAATCCGCAGTGGCAAGACCTTTCGGGGGGAGCTGGTCCACACCCGCAAGGACGGGGTAAACCGCCCCACCTATGTCACCGGCATCCCGCTCCAGGATGAACACGGCCGTCCCATCGCCATGGTAGGTTCCGCCCGCGACCTTACGGAGGAAAAGGAGATCAACCGGCTGAAGGCCTTCAACGAGAAGGTGGTCACTTCCCTGAACGACGGCATTCAGATCGCGGACCGGAACGGGCGGATCACCTTTGCCAATCACCGCTTTCAGGAAATGCTGGGCTGGGAACGGGAGGAGATCATCGGCCGCCATTACCAGAGCTTCGTGGCCAAGGAGAGCCTGGAAAAATTCGTGGCGGACCTGGAATCCTGGGACCCCGACCGGGGCAAAAAAGTTCTGGAAACCACGTATGTGACCAGGAATCATACCCGCCTGCCGGTCCTGGTGAGCACCTCCTACCTGCAGCACGACGGGCAATACGACGGCATGATCAACGCCATTACCGACATCACCGAAGTCAAAATCCTCAAGGAAGAACTCTTCCAGTCGGAAAAAATGAATCTGCTGGGCAAGCTGGCCGGGGAAATCGCCCACGAAATCAACAACCCCCTGAGCGGTTTGATCCTGGCCACCCAGATGCTCCAGCAGGATTGTGAAGCGGGAAAACCCGATCCCCGCCATCTGCAACGGGAGCTGCGGGGGATCGAGGAGGACGCCCGGCGCTGTAAAAGGTTCATCGAAAAGCTGCTCGGCTTTTCGCGGAAGATCCCGGAAGAAAAAAAAATCATCCGGGTCCACGATCTGATCGAGGACGCCCTGCTGCTGGTCCAACGCCAGGCCGAGCTCGACAACGTGGCCATCGTCAAGGCCTTTACCGGAACCGAACTCTTGGTCTGGGGCAACGCCAACAACCTCCAGCAGGTCATGATCAACCTGGTCAACAACGCCCGGGAAGCCATCTTCCCCGCCCCGGGGAAGGTCGAGATCCGCACCCGGTCCGTGGTTCGGGAGCGGCGGCCCCTGGCGCTGATCGAAATTACGGATACGGGGCCGGGCGTCCCCCCGGCGGTCCTGTCCAGGATCTTCGATTCTTTCTTCACCACCAAAGAAAAGGGCACCGGTTTGGGACTGGCGGTCAGCAAGCGCATTATGGAGGAACACGGCGGAACCATCACCGTGTCCAACCGCCCGCAGGGCGGCGCGTCTTTTATGCTGACCCTGCCACGGCCGTGAATGTCCTGGAAAAAGAAAAGAATCCGGGGGGGGGACCAAGAGAATCGATGCCCGACGACCACTTTGAAGTGCTGGTCGTAGACGACGACCCGAGCATCCGCAAACGCTGCGTGCAACTGCTCCACCGCAAGGGCTTTCGGGTGGAGGGGATCAGCAGCGGGGAGGTGGCCCTGTCTATCGTCCGGAGCCGGTCCATCGGCCTGGTGGTAACGGATATCCGTATGCCCGGGTTGAACGGCTTGACCCTCCTGGAAAAAATAAAGGAAATCGACCCCCGAACGGAAGTGATCATGATCACCGGCTACGGCACGGTCGAGAGCGCCGTCAGCGCCATCAAGCTCGGGGCCTACGATTACCTGACCAAGCCTTTCGATATGGACAAGCTGCTCAAGGTGGTAGGCAATGTCTCGGAAAAATTCTCCTTACGGGAAGAGGTCCGTTCCCTGCGGGAACGTCTGGAGGCCCTGGCCGAGGCCCCCGAACTGATCAGCGGCAGCGAACCGATGCAGCGGATCCGGGAACTCATCGGGAAGGTGGCCCCCATCGACTGCAACGTCCTCATCCAGGGGGAAAGCGGCACCGGGAAAGGGCTGGTGGCCCGGGAAATCCACCGCCGCAGTCCCCGCCGCAGCCACCCCCTGGTGGTGGTGGACTGCGCCGCCTTGAGCACAACCCTTTTGGAAAGCGAGCTCTTCGGCTACGTGAAAGGGGCCTTTACCGGAGCCTACGGGGACAAGGAAGGCTATTTTCGTTCCGCCCACCAGGGGACCATCTTCCTGGATGAAGTGGGGGAACTATCTCCGGCCCTGCAGGGCAAGCTGCTGCGCATGGTCCAGGACCACGAAATCATTCCGGTGGGCGGCACCCGCCCCCTCCACGTGGACGCCCGCATCATCGCCGCCACCAACAAGGACTTGGAGGGCCTGGTCCGGTCCGGACGTTTCCGGGAAGACCTTTTCTTCCGGCTGAATGTCCTGCGCCTTGACCTGCCCCCCCTGCGCCAGCGGCCCGAGGACATCGCCCTGCTGGCCCATTATTTCCTGGAGAAATGCAGGACCCGCTTCGGAAAACCCCATTGCACCCTGGGTCCCGAAGTCCTGGCCTCCCTGCAGGGCCACGACTGGCCGGGAAACGTGCGGGAGTTGGAAAATCTGATACAGCACTTGGTGGTAGTATCCGACGACCAGGTCATCCGTCCCCGGTCCCTGCCGCAAAAGCTGCGCACCCCGGGTTCCGGGACCGCCTCGCAGGACCCGACCTGCAACGGCGCGGATTTCCCTGCGGCTCGCAAGACCTACCTGGATCATTTCACCCGCTGCTACCTGG
>JALOOY010000297.1 GCA_025454185.1 Thermodesulfobacteriota bacterium | reverse complement strand
CGAAGACTTCGAAGCCCACCCCCCCGCCCTTGGGGAGCCCCTCGGTAGCCAGGGCCAGCCGCAGGTCGTAGACCTGCTCCCGGGGCACCTGCACCGCCGTTCCGCCGTAGGAGAGTTCATAGGGGATTTTTTTCTCTTTCAGTTTCTGGGTGATGTCCCCGGCGTCCTCCGCAGACAGGTT
This sequence comes from Thermodesulfobacteriota bacterium, assembly GCA_025454185.1. Taxonomy (GTDB): domain Bacteria; phylum Desulfobacterota; class RBG-13-43-22; order RBG-13-43-22; family RBG-13-43-22; genus JACRCK01. The sequence goes on along the minus strand of JALOOY010000297.1, from coordinate 3,670 downwards.
GCTGAACAGGACTTGAAAGTCCGGCCGGGAATTCCAGAAAATCAACGTGCCGAAGCCGATGGTCGCCACCAGCAGAATAGCGCCCAGGGCCAGCAGGCGCCCCTTGGACACCGATTGCAGCAACTGAGAAGACTGCTCGATAAATTTAGCCGCCATGTGGGAATGCTCCTGGTTGTCTTATACCTGCAAACGCATGATTTCTTCGTAAGCCGCCAGGATTTTATTGCGGACCTGCACCATCAGGCGCAGAGATATGCCGGCCTTTTCCATGGCGATCATCACTTCATGGACATCCTTGGGCTCTCCGACGGACATGGCCTGGATGGCCTGATCGGCCTCCGTCTGCAGGCCGTTTATTTCCTGGACCGTCTGGGATAGCGCTTGTTTAAACCCGCCGGCCGCCTCCGCGGGACGGGTTGACTCCGGTTTGATCCATCCGCGCAGCGCGGGATCGAGCGATGGAATGGCGGACATGGTCTGCTCCTTTCAGCGAAATTAGCGGCCGATCTCCAAGGCCTTCAAAATCATGGTCTTGGCGGCGTTGAAGGCCGTGACGCTGGCCTCGTAGTTGCGGGCGGCACTCATCAACTGCACCATCTCTTCCAGAATGTTCACGTTCGGCAGGGTGACGTAGCCGGCCTCATCGGCATCGGGATGGCCGGGATCATGCCGGGTGGCCAGCTCGCTCATATCCTGCAGGACCTCTTTCACTTCCACGCCGGCCAACTCCTGATCCAGGCGGCCGGCCAGGACCTTGGAAAAATCCGTCTGCAGGGCCGAGGGACTCAGCACCGGAATTTTACGGCGATAGGGCCCCCCCGCTTCGGTGCGGGTGGTCTGGGCATTGGCCACATTCGTGGAAAGGACATTCATGACCGTCCGCTGGGTATTGAGGCTGGTTCCGCTGATCTGCATGGCCTGGAGGAGATCCATGGTTTATTTGCCTCCCTCGGAGATGATGTATTTGATGGTTTCCAGTTTCTTGGCCAGGGCCTGGACGGCGGACTGGTACATGAGATTGTTCTCGGCCAGCTTGGTCATTTCCCGGTCCAGATTGACCCCCTGCGGGTCTTTTTCCAGGTCCCAGGGCAGCCCGCTCTCCCGGCCCGGCAGGACCCCCGGTTCCGGAAAGTGCCGGCTATGGGTCTTTCCCAAAGGGACGCCCGAATCTTCCCCCAGTTTCTGCTTCAGAATCTTCTGAAAGGGGATATCCTTGGCCGCATACTCCGGGGTCTGCGCATTGGCGATGTTGCTGGTCAAAAGCCCCTGGCGGGCGCCGCGAATATTCAGGGACTGGCCCAGGAAATCGATAGTTCGATCAAACAGACGGGCTATGAAAAAGTCTCCCATGTTTTCCCCTTATGGTCGTCACGGGCCCCGGGAAAACGGGGCCGTTTCCTTTTTACTCTTCCGGGGCGCTGAGACCCTGTTTATATTCCTGAAGCTTGTTGCGCAGGGTCCGGACGCTGATGCCGAGCATCCGGGCCGCCTGAGTCCGGTTGCCCTGGGTTTCGTTCAAGGCCTTGTATATCAATCCTTTTTCCACCTCTCTCAGAGAGAAAGGGGACTCCGTGGACCCTGGGTCCTCCCGGTCTGCCCGGTCGGGGACTTCGGGGCAAAAATCCTTGGCGCCGATGACCGGACCGGAGGCGATCAGGACCGTGCGTTCCATCAGGTTTTCCAATTCCCGGACATTGCCGCGCCATTCCTGGGCCTGGACCCACTTCCGGGCTTCGGGAGACAGGCCGGGGACCTCGCGGCCATACTCCCGGGAAAACTTCTCCAGAAAGTGCCGGGTCAGCGGCTCCAGGTCTTCAGGCCGTTCCCGCAGGGGGGGGATCTTCAAGGGGATCACATTCAAGCGGTAATAGAGGTCCTCGCGAAAATCACCTTTTTCCAGACACTGGGTCAGGTCCCGGTTGGTAGTGGCGATCACCCGCACCTCGATGGGGATCGGCTGTCTCCCCCCGATCCGGTCCACTTCATTTTCCTGCAGGACCCGCAGCAGCTTGGCCTGCAGCAGGGTATTCATTTCGCTGATCTCATCCAGCAGAATGGTACCCCGGTGAGCCAGTTCGAACTTCCCGGGCTTCCGGTTGATGGCCCCGGTGAAGGCGCCTTTTTCATGGCCGAACAATTCACTTTCCAACAGGCTGTCCGGCAGGGAGGCACAGTTGACGGCTACGAAGGCCTCCCGGCTGCGGGGACTGGCGGCGTGAAGGTAGCGGGCAAACAATTCCTTTCCGGTCCCGCTTTCTCCCTGGATCAGGACCGTAGCCCGGCTGGCGGCGACCTTGCGGCAGAGTTCCAGGAGATCGGCCATCCGCCGGTTACGGGTAACGATGGGACGTGCCGTGGCCTTCAGGGAGGGCGGCTCCGCGGCCGGTGACAGTCCGGCCTCCCGGGTCTTTTGGATCAAGGAGGCCAGCAGCTCGCCGGACAATGGCCTGATCACATAATCCAGGGCCCCGTTTCGTATGGCTTCGATGGCCTGGGGGATGGTGCCTTCCGCGGTCATGAGGATGACCGGTGTCTGCGGGGCCTTCTCTTTCACCCGGCTTAAAAACTGCATGCCGGTCACATCCGGCAAATCCACATCGGCCAGGAGCAGATCAAACCGTTTCCGGTCCAGCCAGCCCAGGGCCTCGCCTCCCCGTTCGGTCCAATGGATCCGGAAACCGTTATCCGGTACTTTCCCGCTGAAAACCCGGTGGGTTTCCTGGGACTTTTCCACTACCAGCAAGGAATAGTCGCCCATGGCTTATTTCAGCCTCAATTCGCTCAGATTCTTTTCCAATTTCTGTTGGGCCGAACGGTGTTCATACAATTTTTTCCAAAAAGGATCCGCTTCGGCAGTCCCTTTCCCGGGTGATGAACCCGGGCGCCGCTCTTCGACCAGCAGACGGCACTGTGTCAATTTTTTGGCTAGATACGTTCCCTTGGCCTCCGGCCGCCGGCGCAGGGCCTGGTAATAGACCTGCCAGGCCTCTTCGTATTGCTTGTCACCGAAATAGAGGTCTCCCATTTTTTCATAGGCCAGGGCCGTTCTCCCCGGGTCCAGACCGGCCGCCGCTGCTTGCCGGAGAGCCGGCAGGGCTTTTTGTCCCAGACCGGGAATTTCGGAGCAGACCATCCCCTGCAGGTAGCGGTTCTCCGGGTCCTGCTCCCACCGGGGGTTGCGGCGGGAGGCCGCCTCCATGGTCTTATAGGCTTCGAGATAGAGCCGCTGCTGCGCCAGACAACGCACCAGCAGCCGCAGGGCCCGCCCCTGCTGGACCGGGGTGGTGCCGGCCGACCGGTCCAGTAGACTCTGGACCAGGGAGGCAGCTTCCGCGGCTTTCCCCTGGCCAAATAGCGCTTCCGCCCAAGATAGAACCAAGGCCGGGGCTCCCTGCGCTCCCCCCTGCCAGGCCGCCTGGAAATAGCGCACCGCCGGATCGGGGAAACCCAGGGCCAGGTAACTGTTGCCCACGTTCTGCAGCAGTTTAGGAGCCGCCCCTTCAGCGAGAGACTCCCGGTGCTGACCGAACAGCCGAAGCGCTTCCCGGTGATTCCCTTTTTCAAAAAGCTTTTCGATCTGGCCGTCCAGGGCCTGGTGCCATAAAGGCCGCACTCTTGTCGTCCAGACGTTCTGATCCGTCCCATCGGCTTGGTGTGGCGGTCGGGCTGC
>JALOOY010000296.1 GCA_025454185.1 Thermodesulfobacteriota bacterium | reverse complement strand
CTGCTGGAAGTGGCCGAACTGGAGGGTGACCTGGTCAAGGCCCTGGTCAAGGGGGATGTCAAAAAAATTCAAAATTATTACCGCCGCCTGGACCAGGCCCGCATCGTCCTTTATCAGGCCCAGTTGAAGCAACTGGGGAAGTGATCCGGCAGACTCATTCCTGCAGCACAGCCCCGCGTTTCGCGGGGCTGTGCTGCCAACCGCAATGCGATGTTAAACGTTCGCTGGGGATGTTCGTCTTTATTTTTTTATTAAACCTGTATGGCAGCCTGCGGCTGGTTACGGGAGGATGAAAATTTTGTTTTTTTGCTTCTTCGCCGAACGCCGAACGTCTTTTTTATAGTGAGGAGCCTCTATGAGCAGCGAATTGGACCGCCGGGCCTTCCGGGATTTGAGCTACGGCCTGTATATCGTTACTTCCCGGGACGGTGACCGGCTGAACGGACAGATCGTCAACACGGTCATTCAGGTCACTTCCGATCCCCCGCGGGTGGCGGTGATCATCAACAAGAAGAACCTGACCCATGACTTCATCACCAGCAGCGGGGTCTTCGGTGTCTCCGTGCTCGACGATACGGCCACCATGACCTTCATCGGGCCTTTCGGGTTTCGTTCCGGCCGGGAGGTGAACAAGTTCGAAAAGGTTTCGTTCAAAAAGGGCGTAACGGGGGTCCCCCTGGTCAGCGAACACAGCCTGTCCCTGTTGGAGGTGAAGGTTTTCGACTGTATCGATCTGGGGACCCATTCCATCTTTATCGGCGACGTGGTCTTTTCCGAAGTCCTCAAAACGGGCCAGCCCCTCACCTACCACTTTTACCATGAGGTGCTCAAGGGCAAATCGCCGCCCAACGCGCCGACTTTCATGTCGCACCAACCCCTTTAAAAAAGAGCGGCCCCGGAAAATCACCGGGGCCGCCTTTTTTAAAGGTTTTATTCAAAATTTCTGGGTGTCCAAATTTCTCGCGAGCGACCTCGTTTCAGATCTTTCAGATTCTTTAAGACAAAAGCGCCGGGATCGGCCGGACTTTTAGGATCTTTCGGCAGCAGCGCCAGCGGCATTTCAGCCCGGGCCGCCCCGCGATGCCCCCCGGCCGAGGCCCCAAAACGCTCAAAAAGCTGCTTGGCCGTCTTTCCGGCGTTTCCGCGCAGTTCGGCATTTCTGAAAATAACGATCAGTTTGTCTTTATGAATACCGGAGACGACACTCCAGTCGGCTTCCGCCAGGCGGATGAAAAAATCGGCCAGGATGACCAGGATATCGGGGTTTTCCACCTCGCCCAGGTGGACATGAGCAATGCCTTTCAGAAAGGTCAATCGTTCCAGGGCCAGCCGGTAGCTGGCCAGGGCCTTGCGGCTAATTTCCGATGATCGGATTTGATCCCATCAAAGAGGGCCGTAGCCAGTCTATGCGAAGGGGTGATCTTGGCGCCCTTGAGGTATTCGGTCATGATCGTGGCCGTGGCGCCCAGGTTTTCCCGCACATCAAAAAACCGTGACCGGGGCGCTTCGACGCAGGGATGATGGTCGATGACGATATCGAAGGGGATATCCCGGAATTCGGGATAGTGGCCCGGCTGGGAATCGACCACGGCCCAGCGGTTGATCAGGACCGGTTTCATCTGCCGGACCGGCTGCATGTCGATGCGCAGGAGCCTGATCAGGGCCAGGTTGTCGGCCCGCTGGATGGGATTGATCTGATAGATAAGTACCTTCCGAGCCCGACGCCAAAAGAGCCGCTTCAAAGCCAGGGCGCTGCCGATGGCGTCGGGATCGGCCTGGATCAGTATGGCCAGCGTATCTTCCGGTCCCACCGTTTCCGTAAGTCGCCGGACTTTTTCGGCAATGGTGGCGGATTTGGGGAAGGATTGGGTGAAATGATTCTTCATGAAATCGCCGTTTATCTCAGGTGGCTATTATAAACCAGACCTAAATAAAATCATCTTTTATTCTTGACCCCTCTCCGGGCTCATTCTATATTCTCCCATCCTTTGTTACATTCTTGGCGACATTTTAGATTTGTGGAAATCTTTTTTCACCGCAAAGGCCTTCTTTGCGTCTTGGCGGTGACCGAACTTTTTCAAAAAGCTAACTTCTACAATTTTTGGTATTTTTTGCGGGCAACCCCATGACTCCCGTCTCCCTGAAAGCGACCGGCGAAACCGCCTGGCACCTGATTATGACCCTCATGGCCACCCTGGCGGCCTTTTATGTTCCGCTTCATCTGGTGTTTGACAGGACCGTGGGGGAAATATTCGGGTGGGAGATCCTGGTCACCGGGTTGTTTGGCTCAGATCTGGTTTATCAGCAGATCGCCCTGCGGCGGATCCAGGTGGATGCCCTCCCCCATCTGCGCCCGGTCCCGGCCGGGTACCGCGGGTTCTGGCTGGCCGTGGACGTGCTCTCCGCCCTGCCCTTCGGATTTCTCGGGGCTTCCCCTTTCTGGCTGGGTCTGCGTTGCCTGAAACTTTTTCGGGTGGCCCAGACCATGCACCACTGGCGGCAAAGGGTCCTGAAATACAGTGATCTGCTCAAACTGGCCTTCTTCGCTTTCTGGCTCCTGCTCTTCGCCCATGGGCTGGCCTGCGGCTGGCTGGCCCTGGCCTCGGCCTGGATTCCAGGGGATCCTCTGACGCAATATCTGGCGGCCCTGCACTGGGTCATCGAAGCCCTGACCTCCGTGGGCTTTGGTGAAATCGTCCCGGCCACCAACGGCCAGCGCCTCTATTCCATAATTATCATGCTGGCCGGCGTGGGGGTTTACGGCTATGTAATCGGCAGCATGGCCGGTATCCTGGCCAAACGGGACCCGGCCAAGAACCAGTATTTCGAGCACCTGGACCAACTGGCGGCCTTCGTCCAGTACCGCCATATCCCCCCGGCCCTTCAGAAGCGGATCCGGGATTACTATGCCTACATCTGGAAAAAACGGCTGGGTTTCGATGAAACCACCTTTTTATCCGGGCTGCCCCGCGGCTTATCCTCGGAAATATCCCTGCACCTCAAACGGGAAATCCTGGACCGCATCCCTTTGTTCAAGGACGTGGCGGGCGATTTCATCGAGGAGGTGGCCTTAAATCTGAAGCCGGACGTCTATACGCCCGGCGAGTATGTTTTCAAGGAAGGGCGCCCGGCACGGCGCATGTATCTGGTGATCAAGGGGGTCCTGGAAGTGGTGCGCAGAGACGGTACGGTCATCAACGTGCTCCATGACGGGGATTTTTTCGGAGAGATCGCCCTCTTCACCGAGCAACCCCGCACAGCCGGCGTGCGGGCCGTTACCTACTGCGACCTCTATGTTCTGGAAAAGGACGTCTTCCTATACCTGCTGGAACAGTTCCCGGACATCGGTGTCCACATGAAGGAAATCGCCCGGCAGCGTCTGGAGCGGGATGATCAGGAAAAGGAATTTTAGTTCCATCAGGAGTCAAATATGAAACGATTTGTCACAACTCAAATCCAGGGGAGGCATTCCTCACATCTTTTTCTGGCTTGTTTCTTCTGGCTGGCTGGCGGGTTTTCGTTCGTTTGGGCCGGCCCTGTGCAGGATATGATCTACGCCGCCACGGAGGGGGGGACGGTCACTATTTCCTCCGGCATTTTTGACGAAACCTTGACCGTGGACAGAAACCTGACCCTTAGGGGCGTATCCCCTGCGGAAACCATTCTACAACCGGGGGCGGCCGGGCAGCGGGTCATCACCGTCAGCGCCGGACACGATCTCACCTTGGAAAACCTGACAGTGACCAACGGCCAGGCACCGTCCATGGACCCCGTGGGCGGAGGAGTCTACCTGGCAGCCGGCAGCCTGACCCTCCTGAACGTTCACATCACCGGCAACGTGGCGGATTACGGAGGAGGTGTATTCCAGGAGGGCGCCACCGGACGCGTAGAGGCCATCGATAGCCTGATTCAAGGCAATAGGGCCGGGATTCATGGCGGGGGGATGTATGTCCGGGGCAGCACCTCTTTGACCCGTACCCAGGTCATAACCAACGCGGCCGGAAGCCATGGCGGCGGGCTTCATATCGCCGCCGGGAGCGCCGTGATTACCGGCGGGAACTTCAGCGGCAACCAGGCCAACACCGGCAACGGGGGCGGCCTCAACCTCGACAACCAACTGACCGTCAGCGGCACCCAATTCCAGGATAACACCGCGGGCGACAGCGGCGGGGCGATCACCCAATGGAACGCGGGCTATACCATAGTCATCAGCGGGGCCTCCTTTAACAACAATTCATCCAAAAGCAAGGGTGGCGCAGCGTTTATCCAAAGCCCGCTCACCCTTACCGACGCGCACTTCAACGGCAACGTGACCGACTCGGGAGGCGCCGGAAACGCCTACGGTGGCGGCCTGTATACCGCCAGTCCCGCCACGGTGACCGGCTGCACTTTTACGGGCAATCAGGCCAAATGCCTGGCGTGTTCCGTAACCGGCGGAGGCGGCCTTTCCATCGCCCTGGGGGCGGGCGACCTTTCCGTCAGCACGGTGACCGGCTGTACTTTTGAAGCCAATTACGGCTGGTTCGGCGGCGGGTTGTCCGCTTCCTACGGCACGCTGAATATCAGCCGATCTGTATTCAAAAACAACGGCGGCGGTTACGGGGCCGGATTGAACGCCACAACGGTCAACGGCGACCATCTTTTGTTTCAAGACAACAGCGCCGTCAACCGCGGTGGGGGTCTTTCGGGTTCGTTTGTAACGCTGTCCACCTCCCGTTTCCTGGGCAACACCGCCATCGGCGGGGGGGGGATAGCGGTCGCCAACGGCAGTGCCAGCCTGACCAACGTGCTCCTGGCCCAAAATAACGCAACCGCCGCCGGAGGCGGAGCCCTGCGGGTCGAGAACGCCCCGGCTACCCTGACCCACGTCACCATTGCCCGACCGGCACGCGGCAGCGGTTCGGGAATTAACGTAACGGCCGGCGCGGCTCTTACGATTAAGAACGCCATCCTGGCGAACTACGTGACGGCTATCGAGGCCACCGGCGGGACCGCCACCGAGGATTACAACCTGTTTTACGACAACGGCGCCGACGGCTCCGGAACCATCATCGCCGGCGGGCACAGCCTCACCGGTCTTGGCCCGAATCTGGCCGACCCGGCCGGCAACGACTACCACCTTACGGCCCTTTCGCCGGCCATCGGCGCCGGCAACGATTTAGGGGTCCTCACTGACCTGGACGACCGGCCCCGCCTGGGCGGCCGCTTCGACATCGGGGCCT
>JALOOY010000295.1 GCA_025454185.1 Thermodesulfobacteriota bacterium | reverse complement strand
AAAAATATGGATTCTTTTTGGCTTAAAGGTTGTATTTTTGGATCTTGGCCCGCAGGGTCGGCCGGGAAATTTTTAAGAGCCTGGCTGCCTGGGTCAGATTCCCTCGGGTAGTTTCTAAAGTCCTTTTCAAAACCTCTTCTTCTGCTTCGCCCAGGGAGGAAACAGACGGACGGTCCTGGGGCAGGCGCTGGCTGCGTTGCAGGATTTCCTTGACGGTCTCCTCCAGGATGACTTCCTCCTTTCCCAGCAGACAGGCCAGGGTCAAGAGGTTTTCCAGTTCCCGCACGTTGCCCGGCCAGTCGTACTCGATGAGCCGCTGCACGGCCCGATCCTCGATCTTCAGGACGTGGGTGCGGTGCTCGCGGTTGATCTTGTGCATGAAATGCCGGATCAGCAAAGGGATATCTTCCCGGCGTTCCCTCAAGGGAGGGATGTAGACGGTGAGGACCTTGAGCCGGTAGTAGAGGTCCTTCCGGAATTTTCCCTGGGTGATGGCCTGGTAGAGGTCCCGGTTAGTGGCTACCACGATACGGGCCTTGGACTTTTTCTGGGAGGTACCGCCGATGCGGTGGTATTCCTTGTCCTGGAGGAAGCGCAGCAGTTTGCCCTGCATGGAAAGGGGGAGGTCGGCGATCTCGTCCAGAAAGATGGTCCCTTCCTCGGCCAATTCGAACAGCCCCCGCTGGCTCCCGACGGCCCCGGTAAAGGAGCCCTTTTCGTGCCCGTAGAGGGTGCTTTCCGACAGGGTTTCCACGATGGTGGTGCAGTCGACGGTGACGAAGGGGCCGTCCCGGTTGGGACTGTTCTGGTGGATCACCTGGGCCACCAGTTTCTTGCCGGTGCCGGTTTCGCCGCGGATTCCCACCAGGGCCATGGTGTTGGAAATGAGCCCGATGAATTTATAAATTTCCCGCATGGCCTTGCTCTGGCCAATCAGGGTCAGGGCGGGCAGCGGGAAGGACTCCGGCTCCTTGAGCGGGGGGATCCGTTCGTTGAGGGTCAGGATGCGGAAGGCTTTCTGGATCTTATGGTCCAGTTCTTCCAGGGCGATGTCATCCAGGACGTAGTCGTAGGCACCGAGTTTCATGGCCTGGATGGTGGTGGCCATGTCCTGAAAGGGGGAAAAGAGGATGGTCTTGGTGCGGGGGAAGTGTTCCTGGAGGTGTTGCAGGAATTCCAGACCGTTGTTCTGCGGAAGGTCGATTCCGAGCAGGACCAGGGCCGGTTGGCCGTTACCCAGCAAGGGCAGGGCCTCCGGCGCAGAGGCGGCCAGGGTCACCTGGTATCCGTTGCGGAAATAAGGCAGGATTTTTTTTCGAAAGGCCGGCCGGCCGCCGATCACCAGCAGTTTAGGCTTCATGGCGTATCCAGCCCATCAAGGTCAGGATGGCATTCATGAGCAAGTCCTCAAAACCGGTAAAGAGAGAGGGGATTGCCATAAGGAATCAACAGGGCTATTGTAGAAAAACTTTTTCCCGGGCACAAGCTAAACTTTTTGGGATATCGACTTGCTCTCCCGGGTGTGCTTTGATATGTTAAAAATGATGGAATACACGGCCCTCGTGCAAAGGCTTTTTGAACTGGCCGAACCCTACCTGAGGGTCCGGGGCGACTTGCCCCATGCCCGGGTTTCCCACCGGTACGCCCTGCGCCTGCTGGCGGAAGAGGGAGGCGAGGCCGGGATTGTGGAGCCGGCCGTCATCCTCCACGACGTGGGCTGGTCGCAACTGACTCCCGAACAGATCCGGATGGCCTTCGGGGTAAGGGCCGGGGGGGAGGAGGCCGAACGGCTCAACCGGATTCATGAACGGGAAGGGGCGGACATCGCCCGCCGGATCCTCGCCTCCCTGAATTATCCGCCGCCGTGGATCGATCGGATCGCCGCCCTGATCGAACGGCATGACTCCGGGAAGATGGCCGATTCCCTGGAAGAGAAAATTTTAAAGGATGCCGACAAGCTCTGGCGCTTCTCGAAGGAGGGTTACTGGCAGGAGATCGCCCGGCAGAGGCTGGAGCGGGATGAACTGTACCGTTTTCTTGCTGTCCGCTACCGCCAATGGTTCTTTACGCCGACGGCCGTGCGTTTGGCCGAGGAGGCCTTAAAAGAGCGCGGGAAGGAAATTTCCGGTGAGGTCACCTCAAATAAACGCAAAACCTGTGGAGAATTTTGATGGATAACCTTTTGGGCATACTGGAATCCTTTAAACCGGGTTGGAAGGAGAAAAAGGGGGTCAGAGAGTTTTTGACCGTCCTGGAGGAACGGATTATCCCCAGTTATGCGGTCCTGGAGAGCAGGATAGAAAACCATAGGGTCCTTTTTCCCGAGGAATGGGACCGGATCATTACCGGTTTTCGGGAGGTCCGTATCTTTGAACGGTTCATCCCCCCCGATTATGGCGGTGAAAAAGTTTCCGAGTCGGATATCTATTGCCTCATGGAGTTGCTGGGCTATGCCTCTCCGGCCATCGGCATTATCCTGGTGTCCCATGGACGGGCTATCGACATCGTCAGTCTGGGGAGTGAGCGGCAAAAAGATGCCTATCTGCCCCGGATGGCCGCCGGCCAATTCGGGGCCATTGCCATGACCGAGGAAAAAGCCGGTTCCGATGCCAGCGCCATCGGGTTTATGGCCAGGCCCGTGGGCGACAACTATCTGTTGAACGGGGAAAAGATTTTCATCTCCAACAGCGGACTGGCTGAAATCTATGCCATCCTCGTCAATACCCGCGGGACCAAAGGTCCCCGGTCCCTCAGTATTTTCCTGGTTGAAAACGGGACGCCGGGTTTTGCCATCGAAGACCTGCCGGAAAAAGACGGCTTGAAAGCCCTGCCCACGGGGCGTCTTATTTTCAAGGACGTACTGGTCCCCGGCAGCAATATGGTCGGGGAGGAAGGGAAAGGCCTTTTACTGGCCCTGGATGTCATCGACCGCGGACGGATCCACATTGCCGGCATCTGTTGCGGGCTGGCCTACCGGATTTTTCGGGAGATCTATTTTTACGCCCTGCGCCGCCGGCAATTCGACCATCCCCTGACCAGCAGCCAGGACATCAGCTTTCAGATCGCCGAAATGTATTCCAGGATGAACGCGGCCCGGGGCCTGTGCTTTCACGCCCTGGAACAGGTGGGCACGCCTCATTACCGCTTGAGTTCCTCCCTGGCCAAGCTTTTCGCCACGCAGATGGTCACGGAAGTGGCCGCCCGGGCCCAGGTGTTGATGGGGGGCCGGGGTTATCTGCGCGGGTCGTTGATCAGCCAGTTGGCCGCCGACGCCCGGGGCATGGAATATCTGGAGGGGACCTCTAACGTGCAGAAGATGATCATCACCCGGGAACTGTTCAAGCTGTACTACGAGAAGGCCGACCCGGCCTCGGCCGGGCGGTAGAGGCCGTAAAAAAAGATGTAACCCCGAAGGCGATGCCTTGGAGTCACTCAGGTGCCACCGAAAATTAAAAAAAATCCGTGAATCCAGAGCCGGACCCTTACCTGAAAAAGATTCGCAAATACTGGGATGCCATCACCCAGTTGCACTTGGCATATGCGGATCGAGCACCGATGATCGAGTTTGACGTTACCACCGGCCGGATTCTGGTTTACCCGGCAAAGGAATATCTGGACGACCTAACCGATCGAACTCGGGGCTTGGCAAAAGAACAGTACCGAAAGGCGGTCGCCGAAGGCGCTCTGATGATCTTCGTCCGGGACAAGACCAAGAGGGTGCTGCGATCATACGTTTTTCCACCTGCCCGGAGGGTAAAAAACAGGGCGGATTTTTAGGCCACAGGATGTCACCTCTGGTGCCTTTCTGCGGGGAAGGGTCAATATCGGGAAACCACATTAAATAGGATTCAAAATAGCTTT
>JALOOY010000294.1 GCA_025454185.1 Thermodesulfobacteriota bacterium | reverse complement strand
GAGGGACAGTCTGACATCGCCTGGGGCAGCCAGATCCGTTCCTATATCCTGGCGCCCTACCGGCTGGTGAAAGACCATCGGACACAAACTGAAATAGGTAATGTAGACAGTGTCTTGGATGGGAATATTGATCCTTTTATTGAAGCTTTTCTGTGGGCAAAGAGTAAAGGATAATCGCTATGAAGGTCATCGTTTCCGGGTCCCTGGCCTATGATCGCATCATGGACTTTCCAGGATATTTTGCCGACCACATCCTTCCCGAAAAGATCCACATCCTGAACGTCTGTTTTCAGGTAAACGGCCTGAAGGAGAAGTTCGGCGGCACGGCGGGCAACATCGCCTATGCCCTCAGCCTGATGGGAGAAAGACCGCTCATCGCGGCGGCCATCGGCCAGGATTACCGCCGCTATTTTGAGTGGCTGTCCCGCATCGGCCTTTCCACCGACTGTACCCGGATCGTGTCCGAAGAATTTACGGCCGGGGCCTACATTACCACGGACCGGGCCGACAACCAGATCACCGGTTTCAACCCGGGAGCCATGAAATATTCCTCCGAACTGGACTTCGACCGCTTGGCGCCCGGGGAAACGTTGATGATCATCTCTCCGGGCAACCTGGAAGACATGGTCTCCTATCCCGGGCGCTGCCGGGAGTGCGGGATCGATTACATCTTCGACCCCGGCCAGTCGCTGCCCATGCTGGAAGGGCAGGACCTCGTTCGAGCCATCGCTGGCTGCCGCCTCCTCATTTCCAACGATTATGAACTGGATTTGATCAAGGCCAAAACCGGCCTGGATCTGGGGGGGTTGTTGCAGGGGGCCGGCGCCGTTATCGTTACCCTGGGAGAGCAGGGTTCGCGAATCCATACGCGGCAGGGCCACATCCCGATCCCGGCGGTCCAGCCCAGGAAAGTGGACGACCCCACCGGCGCCGGGGATTCCTTCCGGGGCGGTCTGATCAGCGGCCTGGTCCGGGGCCTGGATCTGGAGCAGAGCGCCAGGCTGGGCAGCGTGTGCGCTTCCTTTGCCGTGGAATGTTACGGGACCCAGGATTACCGGTTCAGCCCGGATGAGTTCGCGGCGCGCTACCGGGCTTGCTTTGGGTGAGTCCTTTTTTTTCGTTTTTCAAGGGGCGCCGGCTTGGAGAGCGGGCAGGGCGCCCCTTTTTCGATGACCCGTCGCAGCTTCCCGCAGTAGACCCCGTTCACGGCCAGGCAGGCCGCGTGCTGGGCCCGGGCATTGTCGGCCTCGGGACAAAGAAAAGAACAGCATGGCCGGGATGGACTCACGGCGCCACCGCGAAGCCGGCGGCGGCGATCGCCTGTTTGATTTTTTCCCGCCAGGGGCCGAAGGAAAAACGATAGTCGTATTTCTTCCCGAACAACCGGGACTGCTCCTCGATGGTCCCGCTCCGCTCGCCGTTCCGGCCCACCCGGTAGCTTTCTTTTTTGAAACCGATGCCCGCCGACATTTCCAGGTCCCCCGCGGAACCCATTCCCAGGCCGGTCTCCTGCAGGCGCTCGGAAAGCGTCACCCGGCGGGCCGTCTCATCGATCCGGAACCGGGCCTGATAGACCAGCTTCCTGCGGGAGAGAAAGGCCTTCCGTTCCGCCAGAACCGCCTCCAGGCGGTATCCTTCCCGATCGGCCGTCAGCTTCCCCTGGATTTCAGCAGCCAGGGCTTCCAAGATCTCCTGCAGCGCCATGGGGCTTCCTTTCCTGGTTTCTACGAAAAAATCATCCACCGCAAAGTCGCGAAGGACGCAAAGAAAAACATTTTTCTATTCCTAAAATCGGGGTTTCCCGATTTTAGGGAAATTGATCTTCTTAGCGCCCTTTGCGTCTTTGCGGTGAAAACGTTTTTGGAGAAAGCTCATATTACGATTTATCATTATATGTGGACAATTGGCTGCTAAACCGTGGCCCCCCGGGTGACCAGCACCGCCGCCTTTCCCTCTAGGGGACATTTGTTCTCGCAGATCCCGCAGCCGATGCACAGGCGGTCGATGACGTAGGGCTGTTTGATCAACCGCTGTTGTCCTTCCTGGTCCCGGACCTCGGCCTCCCGGAATTTGATGGCCTTGTCCGGGGTAGGGCAGTGCTCTTCGCAGACGATGCAGGGGATCCCCCGGGCATAGGGCAGACAGCGATTTTTATCGAAATGGGCCAGGCCGATCACGGTCTTTTGCTTGCGGGGCAGATCCAGGGCCGCGATGGCGCCGGTAGGGCAGACCTGGCCGCAGAGGGTGCAGTTGAATTCGCAATAGCCGATCCGGGGTACCAGGCGGGGAGAAAAGATCCCGCCCCAGCCGGCCTCCAGACCCAGGGGCTGGAGGGCATTCAGGGGGCAGACCTTCAGGCATTCCCCGCAACGGACGCAGCGGTCCAGAAATGCCTGTTCGGGCAGCGCCCCCGGCGGCCGGATCAGTTCCGGGGCCGCTCCCGGTATCACGGCCCCGATGCGGGCGTAGGCCGGCAGGAGCAGGCCGCCGGCCACCAGGCCGGCGAAGGCCCGCCGGGAGAGGCCCAGCGCCGGTTGACGGACCCTCGGGCTGGAGAAATGGAAGGAAATGGCCCCTTCCGGGCAGCGATCCCGGCAGTCCAGGCAGAGATTGCATTCGGCGTAGGCGATGCGTCGCTCCGCATCGATGGCGCCCAGACGGCAGATCCGGGTACACAGCCCGCATTGGGTGCAAGCCTCGTCGTCTTTCCTCCCCCGCAGCCGTGAAAAACGGGCCAGCAAGGCCAGCAGCCCGCCCAAGGGGCAAAGACTGCGGCACCAGAAACGCCGTCCCCAGCGCTCCAAAGCAAAGACCGCCAGCAGCAGTAACAGCGACAGCAGACTGAGGGTAAAGACCTTGGGCCGGTAAGGCAGCAACGTTTTTTTGAACAGGCCGTACACGGGTTCGCTCACGGCGGAAATCCAGGCCGGGCCGGCCCGGTAGAGGGCGTCAAAGGGGACGGTGACGACCTGGTTGAAAAGGGGGTCTACCGCCACGGTCAGGCCCCGCACCAGCAGGGAAAAGGGGTCCAGATAGCCCACCAGCGGCAGTCCCAGGAGGGCGGTCAACAATACGAAACCGAGCAGCAGATATTTCCAGGTGCGGTAGCGGTCCGGACGGGCCTCTTTTTTCGGCGGGATGATTTTATGGGCCAGGTCGAGCAGGGTCCCCATAGGGCAGAACCAGCCGCAGAAGACCCGGCCCAGGATCAGCGTCACTCCCACTACGATCAGGGAATACCAGACCAGGGTAATGAGGACCCGGGAAGCCAATATGGCCGCGGCCGCCACGAGGGGGTCCAGGCGGAAAAAGATGTTTACGGCGTAGGGAATCTGGTCCTGACCGCCGTAATCGGTCAAACGAAACAGGATCAGAAACAGGGCGAGGAACAGGCCCTGGGAGGTCCTTCGGGCCCAACGCCAGGATGAGACTTTTGCCGCCATGAGCTATATTGAGTTATAGAACAAAATCTAAAACAATAATTAACAATTAATTATTAACAATTAACTATTAATTATAGTTTTTTATGGTCAAAATAATAAACTACCGGTTTAAGCTTTCACTATTCTGATTTTTTTCAGGTCCATCTCCCCCAGTCCCAGCTTGTATCCGGCCACGGTGGATTCCAGCTCTTCGGGTTTCATCTGAAACAGGGTAGTGGCATAGGCGTCCGTGGCCACCGTATCGGCGGAAGCGATCAGGGTGTTCAAGACCTTCACATCCTTCAGGTCCCCCCCCTGGGGGCCGTTCCGCAGCAGGATGCGAGTGGCATCGATCACGGTGAGCTTCGGTTTGAGCACCGTGTTCAGGTCGGCGATCCGCTGCCCCAGAGAAAAGTGGATCTTGCCCCGAAAGCCACCGATGGCC
>JALOOY010000293.1 GCA_025454185.1 Thermodesulfobacteriota bacterium | reverse complement strand
ATCTTGCAGTCGAACAGCAGGGACCAGTTCTCGATGTAGTAGAGATCGCATTCGATCCGTTTTTCCAGGGAGGTGTTCCCCCGCCAGCCGTTGATCTGGGCCCAGCCGGTCATGCCGGCCTTCATCTTGTGGCGCAGCATGTAGTGGGGGATCTTGCCCTTGAAACTGCGGATCAATTCGGGGCGTTCCGGACGGGGCCCCACCAGGCTCATTTCGCCTTTGAGCACGTTGATCAGTTGGGGCAGTTCGTCCAGGCTGAACCGGCGGAGAAAACGGCCCACGGGTGTCCGGCGTGGATCGTCCTGGCAGGCCCAGACCGGCCCGGTCTGCTCTTCGGCCTGGTGCACCATGGACCGAAATTTCCACATTTCGAAAACCCTCCCGTCCAGCCCCATGCGGGTCTGGCGAAAAAACACCGGCCCGGGAGAGGTGCTCTTGATCGCCAGGGCAATGAGGGCCAAAACCGGCGCCAGGACGACCAGGCACAGGGCGGCCAGCAGGGTATCGGCGGCCCATTTAAAGAACCGGTTCCAGCCCACCAGGGGGGATTCCCGCAGGTTGATGAAGGGCAGCCCTTCAAACTCCTCGATACCGCCGCGCAGGGTGATCAAACGATAGAGGTCGGGCACGATCTTGATGTCTACCAGTTCGTCCCGGATCAAGTTCAGCAGGTCCTCCAGTTTCTGCTGCACGGTCAGGGGCATGGCGAAGATGACCAACTGGATCTGCCGTTGCCGGATGATGCGGCCCAGGTCCTCATACAGGCCCAGGACTTCCCGTCCCTGCAGGCGACTA
Organism: Thermodesulfobacteriota bacterium; assembly: GCA_025454185.1. Lineage (GTDB taxonomy): Bacteria > Desulfobacterota > RBG-13-43-22 > RBG-13-43-22 > RBG-13-43-22 > JACRCK01. Next base: position 3,075 of record JALOOY010000293.1, on the reverse strand, counting down.
CCGACCTTCTGGGGACTGCGGGTGAGAAAGCCCTCCAGAGACAAACCCAGCTCCGGGTGGTCCTCGATGGTCCGGGCCACATGCCGGGCCAGCTCCCGGGCTCCGACGATCAGGACCCGTTCCAGGGAGAAGTACCGTCGTTGCAGAGCGATGTAATACTTTTTTAAAAAGAGACGGGTCAAGATCAGGGCCAGGTAACTTGAGAGGCCGAAATAGAGAAAGACCAGACGGGAATAGTCGGTCCTTTTAAAGAAAAAGGTGACAAAAACCAGGATCATGAGCGCCACCAGGGTGGCCTTGAACAGGGCCACCCCTTCCTGGGTCCGGTTGTAGAAGCGGGAGTAGCTGCCGCTCAAATAGAGGGTCACGACCCAGATCACCAGGACAAAGGGCAAAAGGAACAGGTATTCCATTAAATCCGGGATCCCCTTCGTGACGGGGATGAGGGGGGCGTAAAAGCGCAGGAGGAAAGCGCCGAACCAGCAGAAGGTGAGGACCAGGAGATCGTTCAGGAATAAAAAAGAACGGAAGACCTGGATGCGTTTGTTGAACATGGGGTCAAGGCCTCAGGACTGCCGGGAAGAAGGAATGATTGGCCCAGGTCCGTCCGGGTGCCATAACTATTCCCCGCGGGCTTTTTCCAGGGCTTCTTCCTTTTTTTTGCATTCGATGCAGAGGGTGGTTACGGGGCGGGCCTTCAAGCGCTCCTCGCCGATTTCATCGCCGCAGGACTCGCAGATCCCGAAGCTCCCGTTTTCGATTCGTTCCAGGGCCTCTTCGATCTTCAGAATGAGCTTGCGCTCCCGGCCGCGGATGCGCAGCATGAAGTTCCGGTCGCATTCCAGCGTGGCCCGGTCCGTTGGGTCCGGAAAATTTTCCTTGCCGTCGGTCATGCCGGTGACCGTTTTTTGCGCTTCCTGAATCAAGGTTTTCATTTGCTCGTTCAGCAGCTTTTTAAACTGATTCATTTTTTTGGCGTTCATAAAGATTCTCCTTTGGATCCCACTCCTCAGGGGCGGATGGCCGGGAGTTTTTTCCGGGCATAGGGGCCGCTTTCCCCCCCCATTTTCCGCAGCAGACCGATGGGGCCGATGATCATTCCCCGGTCCACCGCCTTGCACATGTCGTAGATGGTCAGCGCGGCGGCGCAGACGGCGGTGAGGGCCTCCATTTCCACTCCGGTGCGGTCCCGGGCCTTTACTTGGGCCTCGATTTCAATCCGCGCCGGTTCGTCGGCCGTCCGGAAAAAAAGCTCGATCTGGGTCAAATGGAGCGGGTGGCACAAGGGGATCCACTCCGGGGTTTTTTTGGCGGCCAGGATGCCGGCCACCTTGGCCACACCCAATACATCGCCCTTTTGCAGGGAGTTGGCCCGTACCCGCTCCAGAGTCTCGGGCTTCATGTGGACCGTTCCCCCGGCCCAGGCCTCCCGGCGGGTGATCCCTTTCGTCCCCACATCCACCATGCGGGCCCGGCCGCTGGGGTCCAGGTGGGTAAGGTCCGCCCCCCCGCCTTTATTTTTACTGACGGCCGGCATCGATCGGATCGAGGTCCTGTCCCGGGGGCAGCATGGCCTGGGCCTGGTCCAGCGTTACCTGTCCGGCGGCGATTTCCCTCAGGGCCACCACAATTTCTTTGTTTTTTGATTGAACCAAGGGGGCCGCACCGGACCGCATCTGTTTCACCCTTTGAAAAGCCAGTTGGATCAAGGCAAAGCGGTTATCCACTTTTTCCAGGCAATCTTCAACGGTTACTCGGGCCATGGGCCATTCCTCCTCCTACAACAACAAGTTTAATAAATAAACAGATATCTATAGCAGGTTTTAGTAAATTAGTAAATAACAATATTGGGATGGGGTCTGGAAATCATTTTATTCTGAAAAAGGGGGGGGAGGTTTGACAAAAGGGGGGGAATGTGCGATAGTCCCAGTGAGCCGGCGTAGCTCAGGGGTAGAGCAGCTGATTCGTAATCAGCAGGCCGCGGGTTCGAATCCCATCGCCGGCTCCAGTTAAATAACAGGCTTCACCCTGCTGTTCCACAATAAATTAACAGGATATTGGTGGGGTCGGTGCGCTCAGGCCTTGTGCCGGTAGACGATCAGTCCATGGGAAGGGTCGTAGAGGGAAACGCCGACGGTCACTTTGTCCCCGGGCAGTACCCGCACCTTATAGCGCTTCATGGCCCCGCTTAGTTTGGCCGTCACTGTAGCGCCGCTATCCAGGGTAATGATGTAATTCCCTCCACCGGTGGCCTTGGTAATGATACCTTCTACTTTTGCCAGGTCGTCTTTTGCCAAAAAAATTCCCTTTTCTTAAGTGGTTAAACTACAAAAATGCGCCCGCTTCCCGCAGGCAGCGAGCGCCCGTCTTTGCGGCAGGGCCTATCAAAAAAGGTTTACCAGCGGTTGGAGCCTCGCGGTCCGCCCCGATCGCCGGGACCTTTTCCTTTCCCGCCCGGTCCTCCCGAAAATTTCCCCCCGGGACGGGCCTCCTGAGGACGGGCCTTGGAAACGGTTAAATTGCGTCCCCCGTATTCGGAACCGTTGAGTTTTTCAATGGCCGCCAACCCTTCCTGCTCGTCGGCCATTTCCACGAAGCCAAACCCCTTGCTTTGCCCCGAATACCGATCGCTGATGACCTTGGCCGATTCAACCGTGCCGAAAGGGTCAAATAACTCCTTCAGGGTTTGGTCAGTTACCGAGTAAGGAAGACTTCCCACATACAATTTGGTTCCCATGATGCCTCCTCGAACGAGATGGGCCGAAGATCCTGATCTCCTGCCGACTTATTCTTTTATTATAGTCTAAAACAACGGCAAAGGCACGTATAATAAACGATCCCGGCCGAATCCAGACCACCGGTCCGGGGAAAAATACCTATCTGGTTAAAAATATTAAATTTATTAAAGGGAGAGGCGGGGAATTATTTAAAGTTTTTCATCGTTGCGGACGATAATATAACCATCTGACCCAGCTTTATTCACGGGTTATATCCTGGAAACCATATAAGAAATTCAAAGGCGCTGGAGTATCCCATGGGCACTACCATCAATTTGGATGATCTGCAGGCCTGCGG
>JALOOY010000292.1 GCA_025454185.1 Thermodesulfobacteriota bacterium | reverse complement strand
TAGCCGATGCATCCCCGGAGTTGTCCCTGGCGCTTTAGGGTGACAAAGGCACCGCGCTTCTCCGTCAGGCCGGGGGTCTCCCAGGCCGGCGAGGGCAGGGGCCGTCCGGCGAGGCGGCCTTCGATAGCCTGGCGGGCCAGAGTGTGCAGCAAAGCCTTTTCTTCCGCGGAGTATCCTTCCGGTTCGGTGGTCATCGTTCCCCCTCCCCCCCGGAGCCTTGCTTGAATAAGGCCGCGGCCAGGTAACCCACCACTCCGGACCGGTCCCCGGTCACGTCTCCCGAATTAGCGTAGCGCAGGACCCGGGCCCTGTCGGCCCCCAGCAGACGGGCCGTCTTCATCACCGTAACCATGATGCCGCCCCCGCAGGCCTCCACCCGGTCGTTTCCCAGATCGGCCATCAAGCCGGCCTCGTCAAAGGCCGCTACCCGGTCCAGGATTTTCTGATCCAGAGCTTTGGCCCGATCGTAGGCATGGAAATGAGAAAGGTCGGTGCTGGCTACCAGCAGAATTTTCTCCCCCCGCAGCACCCGGGCCAGGGCCAGGGCCATTTCCTCGGAGGTGGCCTCATCCTGGGAGCCCTGGATGACGGCCACCAGGGAAAAGTCTCCGAGGGTTTCCTGTAGAAAGGGGATCTGAATCTCCAGGGAATGCTCCTGGGCGTGTCCCTCGGGGACATACTGAAAAACCGGACTTTGCCTCCGGAGCGCTTCGGAAAGGACCGGATCCACGGGGGCCACCCCCAAAGGGGTTTCATACCCGGTCTTCCGATCGATCGAAGCCCCCCGGAAGGCGTGGCGATGGCTGGGAGCGACGAGGACGACCCGGTGAAAAGGACGGTGGAGCAGCAGTTTATAGGCATAGGCCGCCACTTCCCCGGAGTAGGTATAGCCGGCATGAGGGACGATCAAGGCCAGCAAATCCCCGGCCGGGGGGGCCTCTTCCGGTACCCGGCTCAAAAAACTGCGGATCTGGGAGCGGAGGTTTTCCGCGCGTCCGGGATACCAGCTTCCGGCAATGATGGATTTACGGATGTCTTGGACCATAGAACGCCTCCTCGTCAAAGGTTCAGGGCCTTCTTCCCCGGAGTTCCAGGCGTCCCGGCACCCAGCGGTTTCCCTGCCAGTACCCCGGCACGAGTACGGTCCCCGGCCAGGGACCCGGCAGCGGAACCGGGGCACGGAGCAGAGGGGGGCCGGGGGAAAGCAGCGGGAAGGCTGCCCCGGGAACGGGCTTTTTTTTCTGGGGTCCGGGCAGCACCGGTCGGCCCAGAGGCCCGGCAGGCGGAGGCAGCGGGGATTTGCCTTCACCCCAACCGGAGAGGACCAGGACGGAGAAAATAGCGCCGATCCCCAGGGCGACTAAACGTCTCACAGTTTTCTCGGAATTTTCTCCGGATCCAGGTCCGTAGAGATCCAGTATACCACAAATAATCCCGGTTAAAAAGTCATCCCGATTTTTCGGGCCGGAGGCCGGCCTTTTTTTTCTCCCGCTTCTTTTCATACATCAGCCGGTCGGCTTGAGCCATGAGTTCCTCGATGGAAGTCAGCCGGCCGGGAACGTGCCGGACCACCCCCTGGCTCAGGGACAGGCCATAGGGCAGGCGGTTCCGGTCATTGAATTCCGCCAGGTTGTTGGCCAGGCGCACGCTGAGGATTTCGGGATTGGCCACCGACGTCCCTTCCACGGCCAGCACCACGAATTCATCCCCTCCGATGCGGGCCAGGATGTCGGGTTCCCGGAAAGTATCTTTGAAGATGCCGGCTACCTCCTGGAGGGCCCGGTCGCCTGCCGAGTGACCGTGATTATCGTTGATGTCTTTCAGGTCGTCCAGATCGGCAAAGAGCAGAAAAATTCCCCGATCCATGCGGTCGGCCATCTTCAACTGCTGGCGCGCCAGGGTCAGAAAACCGCGCCGGTTGTACAACCCGGTTAGTTCGTCGATGAGGGAAAGTGCCCGTAATTCCTCCTGGGCCCGTTTCTGATCGGTAATGTCCCGCTCCATGACGAACAAATAAGACTGGCCCTCAATATGGAATTGGCTCATGGACACCTCCGCTGCAAAACGGCGACCGTCCAGTCCCTGATGGGACCACTCGAAGCGCTGCGGCCCCTGGCGGATGGACCGGCGCACCAACTCGGTGCCTTTTTCCACCGAAGGCCGGCCGTCGGCCTGCCGCTCCGGAGAGAAACGGAAAGGCGTGCTGCCCAGGATTTCCGTGCGGCTGCAGCCCAGGAGCCGCTCGGCGGCCGGATTGCAGTCCACAAAGATGACCCCCTTCATGACCAGGATCGCCTCCTGGGCCGTCTCGAATAAAATCCGGTAACGGCGCTCGCTTTCCCGGGTGGCTTCCTCCATGCGTTTGCGCTCGGTAATGTCCCGAATGATGGCCTGTACGCAGATTTCCGGGCCGATGAAGAGCCGGTTCAAGCTGACTTCCGTGTGAAAAGACGCCCCGCCGAAGCGCAGGAACTTCCATTCGAAGAATTGCGGCTCGCCCTCCAGGGCCGCACGCAGCTTCTCGCGGCCCAGGTCCTCCGACCGCCGGCCCCCGGGCTGCCGGGGCGGCGAGAGCTCCCAGGGGGTTTTGCCGATAATCTGCTCCCGGCCGGCATGAAACATGATCAAGGCCTCCGTGTTGCAGTCCGTAAAGCGCTCCCTCCCCAGGAGCCCAATGGCGTCGTGCGCCGATTCGAACAGGTTGCGGTATTTGGTTTCGCTTTCTTTCAGGACCTCCTCGGCCCGCTTGCGTTCCGTTACATCCCGCGTCGTTCCCTTGAATCCGGTGGTGAGCCCGCCGGCGCTGACAATGGGAAAAACGGAAAATTCCACAAACCGTGCACTGCCGTCCTTACGGAGCGTCTCCAGGGCCAGATTTTTTTCGGGCCGTCCGGTCTTGAAAACCCGATGAAATATTTCATATACGTCCTGAGCCGTCTCCGGACTGGTAAAGGTGCGGAAACTCATGCCGATCAGTTCCTGCCATCCGTAGCCGAGGATCCGACCGAAGGCCTCGTTGCCAAAAAGGTAACGGCCGTCCAGGTCCACCTCGTAATAGCCGTCCTCCACATTTTCCAGGATGGTCCGATAGCGTTGCTCGGATTCCCGCAATGACCCTTCCTGTTCTTCGCAGCGACGCACCCGGTCCCGGATTTCTTCCAGTTCCGCCACGAGCTGGCCTTTGGTCAGCCTTTCCGCCTTCATAGTACCCAGTCTCCTTACGGTTACGCTGTTACCCCTCCCCTGTCGGGGAGAATAGCATAACCGCTGGTTTAGGCAAGCTTTTTTAAGAATCAATCCACCCCGGAGCCCGGGGCGGCGGCTGGGGACCGGCATTTTTCCCTTGACATCAGGCTCGGTTGGCCGGATATACCTACCGGTAGGTAGAATCGGATCGTTTATGAGTCTCTTATCCCAGCCCCGGCCCACGCCGCCCCTTACCCCGGACAGCAATGCCCGGGAACGCCTGTTGACCAGCGCGGCCCGGCTTTTTAGCCGCAAAGGCTATGCGGCCACCACCGTGCGGGAAATCGTGGCCGAGGCCGGCGTGACCAAACCGGTCCTCTACTACTATTTTCAAAACAAGGAAGGGTTGTATACCGAACTGCTGCACGGGGCCCTGGAGCGGTTTGACGCCCTGCTCGAGGAGGTCCGTCAGCGCCAAGGCTCGGTCGTTGATCGGCTCTTGTTCCTGACCGATCGGGCCCTGGCCCTGTTTATGGACCAGATCGAGGTGGCCCGTTTATCCTATTCCATATATTACGGACCGCCTCAGGGGGCCCCCGTTTTCGATCTCGACGCTTACCACCTCAAATTCCAGACCCGACTGAGCGCATTGATCCGCGAAGGCTTCCGGGCCCGGGAATTCCGGAGGGGGACCGTCGAGGATGTGGCCTGGAT
>JALOOY010000291.1 GCA_025454185.1 Thermodesulfobacteriota bacterium | reverse complement strand
CTCCACCTGCGCCCCGGCCTCCTCGGCCCCCCGCACCGCCTCATCCAGCAGCAGCGCCGTATTGCCCCTCTTCCTCGGACTCCCGTACACCGCTACAATCCGCTTCATCGTGTTATTGTCTTTCTCTTCCATCTCCTATCTTCCCTTAATTCGATGTTGGACGTTCGATGTTGGACGTTGGATGTTCGTCTTTATTTTCTTATTAAAGCGCAATCACCTGCCCATCCCTTACCGCCACCGTATTCTTGAAAATTTTTCTGGCCTTCCTTTGCGCCTCCTGCCGGTTTTTAAGTGTAGTGTACAGGCTCGCGTCGAAATGAAGCAGGGCCAGCTTGCGGGCCCCGGCTTCCCGGGCCACCTCCGCGGCCAGTAAGGGGTTCAGGTGAGGCCATTTATAGTTCTCGTTTCCCTTGTAGGCGCACTCGGTGATCAGGAGGTCGGCTTGCCGGGCCAGCAGGGACAGGTTGCGGCAGGGGCCGGTATCCGTGCAATAGACCAGCAGCTTGTCCTCCAGTCGGAAACGGTATCCGTAACAGGGGGAGACGTGGACCAGTTTCTTCCATTCCAGCAGAAAGTCGGGCGGAGGATCGGCGCCGAGATCGTGGAGCCGCAGCGGGGTGTTCAAGGCCGGCAGATTGGCCGTGAAGGGCTGTTTGATCAAGGTGCGCAGGTGTCTTCCGGATCCGGGGGGCCCATAGAGATCTATCCCCTGGGAAAAAGAAAACTTGTTCATGACGTGGAGGCCCACTACGTGGTCCAGATGGAGATGGCTTAAAAAAAGGTAACTGGGTTTGGAGGTTTGAATATGGCCGTCGATTTTGTAAAATCCGTTTCCGGCATCCAGGATCAGATATTCATGATCCGTCTCCACGAGGATACAGACGGTATTGCCGGTCTGCGTGTCGAACCAGCCGTTAGTGCCCAGAAAAGCGATCTTCATCGGTCCCTCCCTAAATAGAAAAAAATGAAGAAGACACGTATGATGCCTTCCTATGATAACCGCTAGTTGCTGGTTGCAGGTTGCTGGTTGCCGGTCAAGAAAGCAGGCAAGCTCATCAGGCCGCTCGCTTTGGGTTCGCTGCCGATGGTTCGTAATCCTCATGACGGCGGGGTTGGCTTTTCCCTGGTTCCCGGGGTTAACGGTTACTGCCTTAGGGCAGGAAATCACGGTGGCGGCGGTGGGGGACATCATGATGGGCTCCGTCACACCCCATTGGTGGCTGCCGCCCAACGACGGGCAGGGCCTTTTCGACGGGGTGGCCGGTCATTTCCGAGAAGCCGACATCGTCTTCGGCAACCTGGAAGGGACCCTCATGGACGGCGGGGAGCCGGGCAAATGCCGGGATTCCAGGAGCCCCTGGTGCTTCGAGTTCAAGACGCCGACCCGCTATGCCCACTACTTAAAAAAGGCCGGTTTCAACGTCCTGAACATCGCCAACAACCATGCCTGGGACTTCGGCTGGGAGGGCATCAAGAGCACCCTGGAAACCCTGCAAGGGATCGGCATCCAGCCGACGGGAGGCCAGGCCCTGGCCACCTTCGCCATCCGCGGGAAACGGGTGGCCCTGGCCGGGTTCTCCTATGTCCCTACCATTTATTCCCATTCCATTCTGGAGATCGGCCCGGCGGCCGAGGTGGTGCGCCTGTTGAAAGAGCGTTTCGACCTGGTAATCGTTTCCTTCCACGGCGGCGCCGAGGGTAAAAACGCGGTCCAGGTAAAGGACCGGGCGGAAATCTTTCTCGGTGAGAACCGGGGCCGGGTGGTGCAATTTTCCCGGGCTATGATCGATGCCGGGGCCGATTTAGTGCTGGGGCACGGACCCCATGTCCTGCGGGCCATGGAACTCTACAAAGGGAAACTCATCGCCTACAGCCTGGGCAATTTCCTTACGTACGGTTATTTCAACCTGAAAGGGCCCAACGGGATCAGCGGTATCCTGAAGGTCCGGCTGGATCCCAACACGGGACGTTTCCTCGACGGCACGCTGGTCCCGGTGAGACTGGTTCGGGGCGGCGTACCGGAGCGGGACCCCGAGGAAGAGGGAGTGCGGGGTCTGCAACAGCTCTCCAAAAACACCTTCCCGTCCTCGGAACTGGTCATCTGTGACGAAGGCCGGCTGGCTGTTCGGGACGGGTTTTTTACCTGCCGAAACGAAGGGAAAAAAATCGTTGAACGCTGATGCCAAAGCCGTCCGGGAAGGGCGACGTCACTTAGGCGAGATCAAGGGTATCGAACCGGCCTACTACGACGTCCGGGGTCGCCTCCATCAAATGCCCGAGGAAACCCTGGCGGCCCTGCTGCAGGCCATGGGGTCCGCTGCCGACACCCCGGAAGAGGTAGAGCGGGAGATCGGGCTGGAGATGGAGAAGGACTGGCTTCGACTGACCGACCCGGTGATCGTGGCGCCGGTATCGGTCCTCCCCGAGGAAATCAGGTTCTTTATGCCCATCCCGGACGAAATGCGGGACGTGGATATTAGCTCCGCCTTACAGGTGCGCCTGGCCGTGGAGGAGGAGGGGGGGAACCAGCGCCTAAACGTTTTTGAAGCCGAGGAAATCGGGTTCGGGGAAGCCCGGGAACTGGCTGGGACCCTGATCCAGCAGGCCTTCATCCCTTTTCCCACGGGACTGCCCTTGGGCCGGCACCGCCTGTTCCTTACCGTTTCCCTGGGCGGGAACCTGCATGAGGCGCCGATCCAGGTCATCCTGGTTCCGGACCGCATCTATGGCCCGCCGGTGCTGCAGGGCAGCGGCAAAAGGGCCGGCCTCATGGTGGCCCTGCACGGGCTGCGATCGCAGCGCAACTGGGGGATCGGGGACTTCGGCGACCTGAAAATCCTGATCGACTGGGCCGAAGAAAACCTGGGGGTGGACGTGATCGGCCTGCTGCCGCTGCACGCCCTGGGCAACCGGGAACCCTACAATATCAGTCCCTATTACCCCTCCAGCCGCTTCTACCGGAATTTTGTCTATCTCGACGTGCCCCGGATCGAAGAGGTCTATTCCTCCCCGGGTATCCAGGAATGGCTCGCCTCCGCACCGGTTCAAGAAAGAATGGAGGCCTTGCGCCGCAGCCCCTGGGTGGAATACGAGGCCGTGGCGGCCCTGAAGGCCGAGGCCCTGGAGAAGGCCTTCCGGGTCTTCTGGAAACGGCAGTGTGTCCCCAGCGGGGCCGGGGGACCTCGACGCAAGGCCTTCGAGACCTATTTGAGGCGGGAAGGGGATTTCCTGGATCGCTACGCCACCTTCTGCGCCCTGGAGGAACATTTTCGCAGCCGGCCCGCCGGACCCTCGGTCTGGCAAAAATGGCCCCCGGAATTCCAGGACCCCGCATCCCGGGAAGTTCGGGAATTCCGGGAAAAACAGGGCCAACGGATTTTGTTCCACCAGTATCTGCAGTGGCAGATCGATGAACAGCTCGCCGAGACCCAGGCAACGCTGCGAAAGCGCGGAGCGGGTCTTGGGCTCTACCTGGACCTCGCCCTCGGCATAGATCCCTGCGGCGCCGACGCCTGGGCCTATCAGGATTTCCTGGTGCCCGGGATCAAGGCCGGGGCCCCGCCCGACGATTTCGCCCCTCAGGGCCAGGACTGGGGCTTTCAACCGAGCCGTAAAGATAAGAACAGAGCGGATGGCTATCGCCTGGTCGCCGAGGAACTGCGGCGCAATCTTCCGCCCGGCGGTGCCCTGCGCATCGATCATGTGATGAAATATTTTCGTCTTTTCTGGATCCCGGAGGGGGAAAAAGCGGGCCGCGGCGGTTACGTCCGGGATAATTTTGAAGACCTGGTGCGGGTCCTGGCTTTGGAAAGCGTCCGCAGCCGCACGCTGATCATTGGTGAAGATCTGGGAACGGTGCCGGATGAGGTCCGGGAGATATTGCAGCGACTGGGGGTGTTTTCCTATCGGCTGTTTTATTTTGAAAAGGACGACGCCGGCAACTTCCATAATCCGCAGGACTACCCGGAACAGGCCCTGGCCGCCATCAGCACCCACGATCTGCCCACCCTGGCCGGCTATTGGGCCATGAGGGACATTGAAATACGCCGGGACCTCGGCATCATAACGGATCCGGAGCAGGTGCGGGAGGCCCGGCTGGAACGCATTCACGATAAACGCCGGATCATCGATCTCCTGTTTCGGAACGGGTTTATCGATCAAGAGGCCGCATGCAGGCTACAGGCCCAGGCGGAGCCGGAAATCACCCCGGAACTGCACCGGGGGATTATCGGCTTTCTGGTATCCACGCCTTCCAAACTGGTGGTCCTGAACCAGGAGGACCTGTTTCTGGAACCGGACCAGCAGAATCTGCCGGGCACTACGACCCAGTACCCGAACTGGAAACGGAAGATGGGTTACAGCCTCGAACAATTGTCTGCGGACCCCCGGTCCCGGGAGCTGGCCGGACGCTACCGGGAATGGATTCAAAGATCGGGAAGAGGGATCCCCTCCAAATGAATATTTGACCTGGAATCGACCCCGGTTTCATGGTAATGTGAAAATCCTCCCGAGATCGTTTCGTTTTAAAGACAAATAGACCCGATAAGAATAGGAAGCACGAAGTATGCTGTAAACCCTGATACGACAAAAGGGGAAGATTACGATGGCACAACGGCTATTGCTCGGCATCCTGGTCACGGTCCTGCTGGCCCCGCTGAACGGTTCCGGCACTTTCTCCACCATTACAGACGGCCGCAAACCCCTGCCCGCGGTTTCCGCGCGCCAACCCCGACCCCAAACCCTTTCCGAAAAGGCCGTCAAACTCCCCCCCGGGGTTTCTTCCGCCTGGTGGGCCGACGTCCAGGACCAAATCCGTCAGGCCGAGTACAATATCACCTGGCAGACCCAAACCTATC
>JALOOY010000290.1 GCA_025454185.1 Thermodesulfobacteriota bacterium | reverse complement strand
TGGAGGAGGATACGCATAACCCTTAAATAAAAAAGACGAACATCCAACATTGAACATCGAACGTCCAACATCGAATTGATTGTTTGGAGCTTCGGGTTTCGGATTTGATTTAGTGCCCCATCTCCTCCTTGACGGCCTCTCCCACCTTGGTCAGGTCCACCACGACCCGGATGCCGGCCTTTTGGAGGACCTCCATTTTCTCCCGGGCCGTTCCCGATTTCCCGGAAATGATCGCCCCGGCGTGTCCCATGCGCCGCCCCGGCGGGGCCGTTTGCCCGGCGATGAAGGTAACCACCGGTTTGGGGAAATGGTCTTGGATGAAGGCGGCGGCCTCCTCTTCGGCGGTCCCGCCGATTTCCCCGATCAAGACCACTCCCCGGGTCTCCGGATCAGCGGCAAAATATTTCAACAGTTCGATGAAGGAAAGCCCGATGATCGGATCGCCGCCGATACCGATGCAGGTGGACTGGCCTAATCCCTGGCGGGTAATCTGGTCCACCACTTCATAAGTCAGGGTCCCGCTGCGGGAAATGACGCCGACCGATCCGGGCTGGAATATATAGCCCGGCATGATCCCCACCTTGCAGGACCCGGGACTGATGATTCCGGGGCAGTTGGGCCCGATCAGCACCGAGGGCTTGTCCCGCAGATAGTGTTTTACCGGCACCATGTCCAGGGTGGGAATCCCCTCCGTTATGCAGGCAATCACCCGGATACCGGAAGCGGCGCTCTCCAGGATGGCGTCGGCCGCCATGGCCGGCGGAACGAAAATAATGGCCACATCGGCGCCCTGTTCGGCCACGGCCTCCGCCACCGTGTGGTACACCGGCACGCCCTCCATCTGTTTGCCGCCTTTTCCGGGCGTAACCCCGGCGACGACCTTGGTCCCGTATTCCACCATCTGCCGGGTATGGAAGCTTCCTTCTTTTCCGGTGATGCCCTGGACCAGAACCCGGCTTTCCTTGCCTACCAAGATGCTCACGATCTGACTCCTTGAGATTCTTACAGCCTTGGTTCTGAGAATTGACCTCTAACCAGGGCTGTAGGAATCTATAAATAAAAACGGTTGTTTATTTAACGTTTTCATATCCTTACATTAATTCAAAATACCCAATCGCCGAAGATGTGGGTTTAAGGCAAGTTACCGGGTATCACCCACCCCCAACCCCCGGAGCCTGTCCCGCGGCAGCGCGGGATCGAGGGAGGGGGAAACGTTCGGTTATTTGAATTTCGGTCATTTGAATTTGTTTCGGCCTGCGACGAGACCTTTCGGCGAGCTCAGGTCGAGCCGCTCAGCCGAGTCGATTCCGAATTTCGGATTTCGGATTAGGCCCTGTTGGCTTAGGATTTTACCAGTTCCCCCACCTTCCGGGCCGCCTCCCCCATGGTGGGGGCCACCAGAAAATCCAGCCCCGACTGCTGCAGCAGTTCCCGGCCCCGATCCACATTCGTCCCCTCCAGTCGGATGATCAGGGGCACCTTGATCTCCACCTGCCGCGCCGCCTTGATCAGTCCTTCGGCCAGAATATCGCAGCGCAAAATGCCGCCGAAGATGTTGACCAGCACCGCCTGCACCCGCCGGTCCGAAAGGATGATCCGGAAGCCATTGGCAATCGTTTCCGTATTGGCGCCGCCGCCCACGTCCAGGAAATTGGCCGGTTCCCCGCCATAGAGCTTGATCAGGTCCATGGTGGCCATGGCCAAGCCGGCCCCGTTGACCATGACGCCGATGTTTCCGTTCAGCCGGATGTAATTCAAGTTGTAGCGTCCGGCCTCCAGTTCCAGCGGGTCCTGTTCGCTGGGGTCCATCCAGGCCGAAAGTTCCGGATGACGGAACAGGGCGTTGTCGTCGAAATTGATCTTGGCGTCCAGGGCGATCAGCCGGTCGTCCCGGGTGGCCACCAGGGGATTGACCTCCACCAGGGAGCAGTCCCGCTCCTGGAAAACCCTGACCAGGCGGGCGATCAGATCCATCCCCGTTTTGTTCAGGGCCGCCGGCAGATTGAGGCTGAAAATCAGGTTGCGGGCCTGGAAGGGCCGCAGGCCTATGGCCGGGTCGATCCATTCCCGCCGGATCAGGTGCGGGGTCTTCTCGGCCACCTCTTCGATGTCCATCCCCCCCGCCGGGCTGACCATGACGGCCGGGCAGGCCCGGGCCCGATCCAGCACGATCCCCACATACAACTCCCTTTCTATCTCCAGTCCCTCCTCAATCAGGAGCTTCAGGACCTTTTTTCCCTCCGGCCCGGTCTGGTGGGTAACCAGGGTCATGCCCAGGATTTCACCGGCCCGCTGCTGCAGTTCCCCGGCGCTGTGGACGATTTTCACCCCCCCGCCCTTGCCCCGGCCGCCGGCGTGGATCTGGGCCTTGACCACATAGGGCGGCGCTCCCAGGATTGAAGCCGCCGCCAGGGCCTCTTCCAAGGAAAAAGCCGCTTGTCCCTTCGGTACAGGAATTCCGTATTCCGAAAAAAGGGCCTTGGCCTGGTATTCATGAATCTTCATCGCTGTCCCCCCTCCACGAATGACTTCAACTTAGCCAAAGGGGGCAGGGGTGTCAATAGATTAGTTCGAAAATAGCGTTGGGCGTTGGGCGTTCGGCGTTCGGCGAAGAAAGCTGAAAATAAATTTTCATGCTTCGCGGGGCTGTGTCGCCGGGTGGTAGCCATTTTCAGGGTTTTGGGGTGACGCCGCAGGCCGCAGGCCGGCCGTTCTCAAAAAAAACCCCGAGGCGGGAGAGTATTTTCTCCCGTCCGGGGTTTAATTCCGGTCTCGGTTGCGGAGCTTATTTGTTTCGTTCGTCGATGACCCGTTTGGCCTTACCCTCGCTGCGGGTGATGGTCCCCGGGGCCACCAGTCGCACTTTGATACCAATGCCGATCATGCCCCGCATATGGTTTTCGATCTTTCCCTCCACCGCCTTGATGCGCTCGGCCCCGGCGTCATAGACGTCCGGCTTGGCCTCCACGTGAACTTCCAGCGTGTCCAGGTAGCCCTTTTTCTTCACAATGATGACATATTGCGGTTCCACTTCCTTCTGATCCAAGAGCAGGCTCTCGATCTGGGAAGGGAAAACGTTGACGCCGCTGATGATCAGCATGTCGTCGCTCCGGCCGTAGACCTTCTCCATCTTGATCAGCGTCCGGCCACAGGCGCAGGCTTCCTTTTTAACGGAAGTGATGTCCCGGGTCCGGTAGCGGATCAGAGGCATGGCCCGGCGCTGGATGGCGGTAAATACCAGTTCCCCTTTCTGCCCATAGGGCAGCACTTCTCCGGTGACCGGGTCGATGATCTCGATCAGGACATGGTCTTCGTTGACATGGAGATAGCCGTCCTGGACCTCACAGTCGAAGGCCACGCCGGGTCCCATCAATTCGGTCAACCCATAGGCCTCGTGGGCCTTGATGCCCATGCGCGCCTCGATCTCCTTGCGCATTTCCAACGTCCAGGGCTCGGCGCCGAACACGCCGACCCGCAGGGGCAGAGACCGCATATCGACCCCCATCTGGGCGGCCTTTTCGGCCATGGTCAGGGCATAGGAAGGCGTGGAAAACAGCACGGTGGTCCGAAAATCCTGCATGATGGTGATCTGCCTCTCCGTCTGCCCGGAAGAAGTGGGCACCACCGTGGCGCCGAGTTTGGTCGCCCCCTGGTGGAAGCCGAGCCCGCCCGTGAACAGCCCGTAGCCGTAGGCGTTCTGGACGATGTCGCCCGCGCGCACACCGGCGGCTACCAGACAGCGGGCCATGCAGTTGGTCCACTGGTCCAGGTCGTCCGCCGTATAGGGACCGGTAATCGGTTTGCCGGTGGTCCCGGAGGAGGCGTGGACCCGAACCAGTTCCGGTACCGGCACGGCGCAGAGACCGAAAGGATAATTGTCCCGCAGATCGTTCTTTACGGTAAAAG
>JALOOY010000289.1 GCA_025454185.1 Thermodesulfobacteriota bacterium | reverse complement strand
GGAAAACCTACAGCCTCATCATCCGCGGGAGTCGGCCCGGCGTGAACTATTGTTCCTGCCCGGACTTTGCCGTCAACAACCTGGGGACCTGCAAACACCTGGAATTCGCCTTGTCCCGTCTGGAAAAGAGGCGGGGGGGCAAGAGACTATTGGCCGTCGGTTATCAACCGGATTATTCGGAAATTTATCTCCATCATGGACTGAAACAAGAAATTCGTTTTAATCCGGGCCGTGATCTGCCTCGGCCCATGCAGGTCTGGGCAGACCGGTTGTTTAATGACCGGGGGGTCCTGCAGGAGGAGCACCTGATTCATTTCCCCCGGCTTTTTCAAGATCGACCCAAGACAGACGGCCACGAAGTCCGCTGCCATGATGAGGTGCTGGCCTGGGTGGGCGAGCATCAGGAGGCCCGGGAGCGACTGAAGATCATCGAAGACCATCTTCGGGAGGGCATCCGCGGCCTGATTTTCAAAAATCTCCTGAAGACCGACCTCTATCCCTACCAGCGGGAGGGCGCCCTTTTCGCCCTGAAGGCCGGGCGGAGCCTGCTGGGGGATGACATGGGCCTGGGCAAGACCGTGCAGGCCCTGGCCGCGGCCGAACTGCTGGCGCGGTTTTTTCACCTGGGGAAAGTCCTGATCGTATCGCCTACGTCGCTCAAATACCAGTGGAAGACCGAGATCGAAAAATTTACCGGACGCACCGTTGCCGTCATCGAGGGCTTGAATGCCACGCGCCGGGAGCTTTTCCGGCGGGACACCTTTTTTAAGGTCATCAATTACGAACTCATCTTCCGCGACCTCGAGGCCATCACGGCCTGGAAACCGGACCTGGTCATCCTGGACGAAGCCCAGCGCATCAAGAACTGGAAGACCCGGACGGCCAAAAGCGTCAAGCAACTGGAATCCCCCTTCGCCCTGGTGCTGACGGGAACGCCGTTGGAAAACCGCATCGAAGAACTGCATTCCATCATGGAATTCGTCGACTGCCGGCGGCTGGGCCCGCTCTATCGCTTTGTTCATCAGCATCAGGTTTTGGACCGGGATGGCAAGGTTATCGGCTACCAGAACCTACAGGGGATTAGGGAAACCCTGAAGCCGGTGCTGCTTCGGCGCAAAAAGGATGAAGTGCTGCGCCAGCTTCCGGCCCGGATCGACCAGAATATTTTTGTCCCCCTGACCCCGGAGCAGCGGACCCTGCACGATGAGTTTTACGAAATTGTGGCTAAGATCGTGGCCAAATGGCGGCGCTATAAATTCCTGACCGAGGCCGACCAGCGCCGCCTGATGATCGCTCTGGAGGGAATGCGCCGGTCCGCCGACAACACCTATCTGGTGGACAAGAAGACCATTCACGGACCGAAGATTCAGGAACTGGAGGAACTGCTCCAGGAAAACATCCAGAACGGCAAGGAAAAGGCGGTCATCTTCAGCCAGTGGCTGCGGATGACCGAGCTGGTGGAGGAGGTCCTCAAACGCAACGGTATCGGCTACGTGCACTTGAACGGCAGCCTGCCTTCCCGGCAGCGCCGGGACCTGCTGACCCGTTTCAAGGACGACGAACAGATCCGGGTCTTTCTATCTACGGACGCCGGCGGGGTGGGGTTGAACCTCCAAAGCGGGGCGCTGGTGATCAATATGGACATCCCCTGGAACCCGGCGAAACTGGAACAGCGCATCGGCCGGGTCCATCGCCTGGGCCAGCGCCGGACGGTGCGGGTGGTCAATTTCGTCAGTTCCGGTTCGATCGAGGCGCGCATCCTGGAGCTGCTCAAATTCAAGAAATCGGTTTTTGCCGGGGCCCTGGATCAGGACGGCGAAGACGTGGTCATGGTGGGCGAATCCCAGATGAAACGGTTCATGAAGACGGTGGAGGAAATAACGGAAAAGGTTGAAAAGGCCGATCCGCTGCTGGAAAGCCAGCTTCAGCGGGAAGCCGAACAGGATACCCGCCAGGCCGAATTGGCCGAGAAACTGGAAACGGTCGGGGAGCACGACCGGATCGGCGGGGTTCCGGCCGCGGTTCCCACACCGGGCCTGGAAGGGTTGAACGCCCTGCTGACCCGGGGGGCGGAATTCCTGATGAACCTGAGCCGGACGTTGACGACCCCTGCCGGTTCCAGTTCCATCGGCACAGCCTCTGCGGTTATGCCGGCCCTGTTGGAAAAAGAGGAGGGAACGGGCCGGCCGATGTTAAAGATACCCTTACCCGATCCGAAGGTGATTCAAACCGTACTGGCCTCATTGGGGACGCTGCTGGGGGGGTTGACCAAAGGCCGAGAGCAATAAACGAAGGGTTCCTGGAAGAGAACGTCGAGGGTAAGATTGGAGCGGTCTTAATGGATAAATCGTGTTGAGAATGGATATGGGACGTTTCTGGAAATGGTTCGTAGACGATTTTCTGGGCATCGTACGCGAGATGCGCTGGGGCTACCTGCCGCCGCTTATGATTTACCTGGCGGCCGGTGTTTCCGGGTTTACCGGGATCGTGGAGAGTTTTTTCGTCAAGCAGGAACTGGGATTGTCCGCCGCCTTTCTGGCCGGTCTGGCCTTCTGGGCCGGTCTCCCCTGGGCGTTGAAAATGCCTGTGGGTCACCTCGTGGATCTCTTCTGGCACAAAAAAGCGCTCTTTGTCTATTTCGGCGCCCTGCTCATGGCCGCCAGCCTGCTGATCATGGTGGGACTCACCGGCTATAAAGCGCTGATGGTGAGCCTGCTGCCGGCTGACGTCTGGTATGTCATCGCTGCCCTGCTGTCCCCCATCGGGTTTGTGTTTCAGGATGTGGTGGCCGACGCGATGACGGTGGAGGCGGTTCAGCCCTTCGAAGGTGACGGCGCTCCCGTTACTGAGGCGGAGCTTAAGCGCCGGCACATTACCATGCAGACCCTGGGGCGGATTGCCATCATCGGCGGCAGCGCCCTCGTGGCCGGGGTCGGGGGATGGCTGGCCACGGTCATGTCCTACGCCGCCATGTACTGGCTGTCCCTGATCATTCCGGCCGTCTCGGTGCTGGGGGCCTTGATCGGCTCCTGGAATGCGCGCCGGCTGCGCATTACCTACGAAAGGCAGGGCCGCTCCCGGGCCGAGATCTGTGAACTTCTGCGCACGGAGGAGTGCACGCTGCAACCCAACTGGCACATCCTGGGGGGCAGCGCCGTTTTCGTTGCCGCCAGCCTGTTCCTGGGCCTCTCCAGCTTCGCGGCCAACAAAGAGATCATTTTTCTCGCTTCGCTGACCATCATCGGCTACCTGATGCGGCAGCTCCTCACCGACTTGGAACCGGGGAAACGGCGCGACATTATCGGCATCGCGGTCATCGTCTTCGTGTTTCGGGCCATGCCGAACATCGGTGCCGGGGCCAGTTGGTGGCAGATCGATGTGCTCAAATTCGACGAGGCCTTCTTCGGCACCCTGCGCCAGATCGCCTCCATCCTGGCCATGCTCGGCATGTTCGCCCTGCGCGGCTGGATGAGCCGCCGGCCCATCCCCTACCTGGTGATTTTCTTGTCGGTGTACAGCACGGTCATGATGCTGCCCTTCATCGGCATGTTCTATGGACTGCACGAGTGGACGGATGCGACCTTTGGCTTCGGGGCCCGGACCATCGCCATTGTGGATACCATGGCGGATTCACCCCTCGGTCAGGTGGCCATGATCCCCATGCTGGCCTGGATCGCCCGGGAGGCCCCGCAGGCCCAGAAGGCCACCTATTTCGCGGTCATGGCCGCTTTCACCAACTTGGCCCTGTCGGCCTCCAGCCTGGGAACCAATTACCTGAATAGGCTATTCGTTGTGGATCGTGGGCAATACTCCGAATTGGGCCTGCTGATGATTACGGCGGCGGTGATCGGGCTGGCGCTGCCGGTCCTAACGGTGCTACTGGTCAACGGGAGCAAGCGCATAAGGTA
>JALOOY010000288.1 GCA_025454185.1 Thermodesulfobacteriota bacterium | reverse complement strand
ATCAACTTCGCGGCCCATTTGACCAACCTGTCCGAGGGTCACAAGATCAGCGCAGACCAGGTCTTTTATTATCGGGAAAGGGCCCGGGGGGGCTGCGGCCTGATCACCACGGAAGAGCTGTCCGTCCACCCCTCCGACCTGGCCTATGAGAAACTGGTGGACGCCTTCGACCCGGAGGCCGTTCCCGGGTTTCAGAAACTGACCCGGACCATCCATGGCTATGACACCCGGATATTCGCCCAGTTGAACCACAACGGCATGCAGGCCGACGGCAAGAATTCCCGGCGGGCGGTCTGGGGGCCTTCGGCCGGGAAAGACCCCATCTTTCGGGAGACCTGCCAGGCCATGGAGCTCGAGGATATCCAGGAATGCGTGGACTACTTTGGCCGGAGCGCCGCACTGGTGGTCGAGGGGGGGTTCGACGGGATCGAACTCCAGTTGGGCCACAGCTCCCTGATCCGCCAATTCCTTTCTCCGGCCACGAACCAACGGGAAGATGCCTACGGTGGGCCATTGGAAAAACGGCTGCGCTTCGCCCGGGAGGTCATTGCCGCGGTTCGCCGGGCCGTGGGCCCCGATTTTACCCTGGGCGTCCGGTTGAATGCCGATGAGATGCATCCCCGCGGCGGCCTGACCCATGAAGACGCTAAACAGGTGGCCGTAAGTTTGGAAGGCACCGGACAGATCGATTTCATCGACATCAGCCTGGGGACCTTCCACCATCTTTTTCTGGTCGAAGGATCCATGCACACCCCGCTGGCCTACACGCTGCCCTTGTCGGCGGGCATCCGTTCGGTAGTGAAGCTGCCGGTGTACGCCAGCAACCGCATCAACGATCCCCGCCTGGCCGAGAAGGTGCTGGAAGACGGGCAGGGGGATATGGTCAACATGGTCCGGGCCCTGATCGCCGACCCGGAACTGCCCAACAAGGCCCGCCAGGGCCGGGAGGAGGACATCCGCCACTGCATTGCCTGCAATCAGGGCTGCATCGGAAGGATCGCCTTCGGCCGGAACATCGGCTGCCTGCAGACACCGGCGGCCGGGAACGAGCGGGCCCTCGGGGGCGGGACCCTGGTTCCCGCCCGGCAGCCCAAGCGGGTCGTCGTCGTGGGTGCGGGGCCGGCCGGGCTGGAAGCCGCGCGGGTGGCGGCTTTGAGAAGGCATGCCGTAATCCTCTTAGAAAAAAAAGAGGAAGTGGGCGGGCAAAACCTTCTGGCAGCCCGGGCCGCCGGGCGTCAGGAGATCCAGGGGGTCTCCCGCTGGTTGGGCAGTCAGGTTCGCAAACTCGATATCGACCTGAGGCTGGGTACCGAGGCTACGGTGGAAAAGGTTTTGGCCGAGAGGCCGGAGGCGGTGGTGGTGGCGGCCGGGTCCACGCCGAAAGAAAAGCCCTTTCCAGGGGACTACGGCTCCCCGGAGGTTGTCACAACCTGGCAAATTCTGTCGGGCGAAATGGAAACCGGTCAAAAGGTACTGCTGATCGACCTGAACGGCCATCATCAGGGGACAGGGACTGCGGAATTCCTGGCCGATCTGGGCAAGTCTGTCCACCTGATCACCCCGGCCCTCTTCCCGGGCTCCGCCCTGGGTCCCCTGCAGGACCTGTACTTGACCCGCCAGCGGCTGGCCCGCAAGGGGGTTGCCCTGGTCGATTTCGAGGGGTATGAAACCGTGGTCCTGGCCGCCGGCAACACCGCGTCCGACGGTCTTTATTTTGACCTGAAGGGGAAGGTGCCGGAGATCTACCGCATCGGAGATTGTCTCGCACCACGCCTGACGGACATGGCCATCGCCGACGGGCACCGGGTGGGAAGGATGCTTTAAGGATTCGGGATGAACGGAGAAATCTGGATATTGGCTTCCCTCGAAAAGGGATCGATGGCCGAAGAGACCTACGGCCTGGTGGCTGAGGCCTGGCGTTTGAGAGGTGCGGGCGGAGCCGACCGGATTACCGTCCTGGTCCCGGGGGGACTGCCTGGAGAGGAGTTGCCTAATCTGGGGTCCTGCGGGGTGGACCGCGTCCTGATCCTCGAAGGCCCGGGTTTTGCGCAGTATGACGGGGAGTTCTGGGCCCGGAAACTGTCAGCCCTGACTCGGGATCGGGCGCCGTATCTGATCCTGATGGCCCACAATGCCCTGACCGAAGACCTGGGCCCCCGCTGGGCGGCTTCCCTGGAGGCGGGGTTCCTCTCCCGGGCCTGTGACCTGTGGCCGGATCCCGGGGGCCTGGTAACCGGCCTGCGGGCCATTGCCAACGGCCACCTCTTTGAAGAAGTGGAGTTCCTGGCCGGGAGTCCTTTTCTGGTCTCTTTTTTACCTTCCATATTGACTGCCGTGGAAAAAGGGGCCAAACGCCTCCCCGAGATCGAGTCGATAACCGCCGGCGGCCCTGCAGAATCAGGCCGGGTAAACCTGCTGGAAGTCATCGCGGCCGATCCGGAATCGGCGGCCCTGGAAGACGCCGAGATCATCGTTTCCGGAGGCCGCGGCGTCGGGTCGGGGGCCGCCTTCCAGGTCGTTTGGGACCTGGCCCGGGCCCTGGGTGGCTCGGTAGCCGGGACCCGGCCAGTGATCGACTGGCAGACCCTGCCCTTCGAACGTCAGATCGGGCAGACCGGCAAGACCGTAACCCCCCGGCTTCTGATCGCCTGCGGCCTTTCCGGCGCCAACGAGTTCACCGCAGGCATGGAAAAGTCCCAGCAGGTTATCGCCATCAACACCGACCCCCGGGCCCGGATCTTTCAATTCGCCGACCTGGGCGTGGTGGGGGACGTCCATGTGATCCTGCCCCGGCTGGCCGAGCGGATCGAAAAAGAGAAGCATGGCGGCCAGGACACTTAATAAGCTATACGCGCTGCCGATCGGCCTGCTCCTGCTCTTCAGCAGCGCCGCCGCGGCTTACACCGAAGAGGAATGCCTCGGCTGCCACAGCCGGGGAGGGCTCAGCCGGCTAATGATTTCCCCGACCGAATTCCGGAACTCCGCCCATGGGAAGGACCTTAAGTGTCTGGACTGCCATACCGGGGTCCGGGACGAAGCCCACCAGACCCGGCCGGGATCCAGGGCCGTCCGCTGCGGATCCTGCCACGACCAGGGAAATCTCCATGGCGGAGCAGCCGTCGGGCGCCCCCGCCCTCGCTGCCACGACTGCCACACCCGGCATGGCATCCTCCCCAAGACCGATCGTCGGTCCTCCGTACATGCCGAACGACTGCCGGCAACCTGCAAAAGTTGCCATTACCGGGAATGCGGCGAAAGGGACTACTGGTCCCGGCTGGTCGGACTGCGGATCAAATCCCATAAGAAACAGGATTTCAGCCGGGCCTACCAGGATACCAACTGTCTGGGCTGCCACCAGGGGCAAGCCGCCCACGGAGAGCAAGGTCTGCTAAACAACCAGACCTGTTTCAAGTGTCATCAGCCCGTCCAAGGCCAGGGCCCTCTCTGGGGATCCGTCCATCCCCGGGCCGACCGGAAATCGGCCCTGTTTGCCGCCGCCATGGCGGATCAGGCCGGGCTGGGGCTCCTGGCCATCGGCGCCGTCCTCGTAATCGGACGCAAAGTCGTCCAAACCAGACGGAAGAGGAGATAAGCGCGGTGATTACCGCTCTCGATGTTTTTTGGGTGACCGTGGCTGTCCTGATTCTGGGCCTCGGGTTTTGGCTTCAGTGGGCTCCGCTGCGATCGGATCGACCGAAAGACCGCCCGGCCGACTGGTCCGGACTCGGACCCTTTCTCCTGTCGCACCGGACTATACGGAGGAAACCCGGACGAGGCACCGCCCATCTCCTGGCCTTCTGGGGCGTCCTGGTTCCCCTGACCGTAGTCATCCTGGCCCAGTTCCGGCTCGTCCTGCCCCTGACCCTGGCCAACTTTCTCTCCCTGCTGCTCGACCTGCTGGGTTTTCTGGCCCTGGGTGGCACCGTGTATTTTCTGCAGCAGCGCCTCCGATCTGGGGATACTGGCGGCCCCCGGAGGAGCCTGCCGCCTTTGTTCATTCTGGCCTTTATTCTGCTGACCGGTTTCCTGGCTGAGGGTACCCGCCTGCGACTCGATCCGCCGGAAGCGCTGTGGGCCTCGCCAGTAGGCTGGCTGGCCTCAGCCCTTGTTCCGGGATCGCCGCTTTTCCTGCAACTGCTGATCCGCAGCCATTTTTTCGCAGTGCTGCTGCTGACGGCCCTGCTGCCCTTCACTTTTTTTCGCCACCTGGCGGCCGCCTCCCTGAATGTTGTTTACAGAAACCAAGGCCCCCGGGGGGCACTCAACCCGGCCCGTCTGGCAGATAGCGCCCCGGGAGCACGCACGGTCAGGGATTTGACCTGGAAACAACTTCTGGAAGCCGAGGCCTGCGTCTCCTGCGGCCGCTGCGATGCCGCCTGCCCCGCCAGCCTCTCCGGAAAGCCCCTGTTCCCCCGGAAGATCATGAGCGCTATCTGGAACCAGATGGGACGTTCCCGATTTCAGACCCCCGATCGGGTTCCGCTCCTGGAAGAGACGATCTCCGCCGACGAAATCTGGGCCTGCACCACCTGCCTGGCCTGTGTGGAGCAGTGTCCCGTCTTCGTGGAGCCGGTCGACAAGATCCTGGAGCTGCGCCGGTACCGGGTCATGGGACGGGGAGAAATTCCTAGGGAGGCCGTTGCCCTGATCAGAAATTTGGAACTTTACGGCGACGTCTATGGCCGGGGGGCGGCCCATCGCTCCGATTGGATCTTCGACCGTGAGCTTCCCCGGTCGGCCCCTGGGGCCTCGCCAATTCCGCTTCTGCTGTGGACCGGCTGTGCGGTTGCTTTTCACCCCCGGATCGGGGAGGTCGGTCGGGCCCTGCTGGAGATCCTGCAGGCCGGAGGGCAACCCTTCGGGATGCTCGGTCCGGAAGAGGCCTGCTGCGGGGATCCGGTCCGCCGGCTGGGGGAAGAGTCCCTCTTCCTGGATCTGGCCCGAAAAAATCTGGAAACGTTTCGCCGCTATCAGGTCCGGGAAATTGTGACCCTCTGTCCCCACTGCTACCACACCCTGAAGCATGAATACCCCCGGGTGGCCGCTGAATTTTCCGA
Source organism: Thermodesulfobacteriota bacterium (assembly GCA_025454185.1). Taxonomy (GTDB): domain Bacteria; phylum Desulfobacterota; class RBG-13-43-22; order RBG-13-43-22; family RBG-13-43-22; genus JACRCK01. The sequence goes on along the minus strand of JALOOY010000288.1, from coordinate 498 downwards.
AGGTTACGGCCCGCTGCCCCGTGTTTTTCATGCCGCCGAATATGTCCTGGACCTGCTGGCAGAGCGACGCCTGGAATTCGCTTATCCCTATGAAAAGCGGATCGCCCTCCATGACCCCTGCTATCTGGGCCGCATCAATGGCGTCCTGGATCCGCCGCGTAAGCTGCTGCGCTCCCTGCCCGGCGTTCGCCTTATGGAACTGGAGCGAAATGGCCGGAACGGCTTCTGCTGCGGCGGCGGGGGCGGCCGGATGTGGCTGATCGAACGCCAGGGGCGGCGCATCAACCATCTGCGGGCCGAGGAAGTGATCCGCACTGGGGCCGAAGTCCTGGCCACGGCCTGCCCTTATTGCCTGACCATGCTGGAGGACGGGGTCCAGGCCGTTTCGGCCGCCCCCCCCCGGGTGGTCGACCTCCTGGAACTGGTAGCCCGCAGCCTCACCCCCCCCTCCCGCGGCGAAAGAGGATCGGAAGGTCCATGATGCAGATCGTCGTTTGT
>JALOOY010000287.1 GCA_025454185.1 Thermodesulfobacteriota bacterium | reverse complement strand
ATGGATTGGATAACCAAGGCCGAGCGGCTGCAGCAGTTGCCGCCCTATTTGTTCATGGAGATAGACCGGCTGAAAGCCGAGGTCCAGGCCCGGGGCGTGGACATCATCGATCTGGGCGTGGGTGATCCCGACCTGCCCACACCCGACCATATCCTCAAACGTCTGGTTGAGGCCGCCGGCGACCCCCGGAACCATCGTTACCCTTCCTATTCGGGGATGAACGACTTCCGCCGTTCCGTGGCCGGCTGGTATCAGCGGCGTTTCGGCGTCACCCTCGATCCCGGCAAAGAAGTGGTGACCCTCATCGGTTCCAAGGAGGGGATCGCCCATTTCCCCCTGGCCTTCATCAATCCGGGCGACTACGCCCTGGTTTCCAGCCCGGGCTATCCGGTCTATCACAGCGGCACCCTGTTTGCCGGGGGGCATTCCTACTTTCTGCCCCTGCGCAAGGAAAATCAGTTTTTGCCCGATTTGACGGCCGTCCCCCGGGACCTGCTGCCCCGGGCCAAGGTGCTCTTCATCAACTACCCCAACAATCCGACGGCGGCCGTGGCCGAGCGGCCTTTTTTCGAAAAAGTGGTGGAATTCGCCCAAGAACATCGGATCATCGTCTGTCATGACGCGGCCTATTCGGAGATGGCCTATGACGGGTACCGGCCCGTCAGTTTTCTGGAAGTGCCGGGAGCCAAGGACGTGGGGATCGAATTCCATTCCCTGTCCAAGACCTATAACATGACCGGCTGGCGCATCGGGTTTGCCGTGGGCAATGAAAAACTGGTCTCCGGCTTGAGCCAGGTGAAGAGCAATATCGACTCCGGGGCCCCGCAGGCCATCCAGTGGGCCGGGATCGAAGCCCTGGAGGGGACCCAGGAGCCCCTGCAGGAACTACTGGCCGTATACCAGGCCCGACGGGACCTGATGGTCCGGGGCTTGCGTGCTATCGGTCTGCGGGTGGACCCCCCCCAGGCCTCCTTTTATCTGTGGGTGGAGGTCCCCCCGGGATACACCTCGGCTCGGACCACCATGCACCTGCTCCAGGAAGCGGGGATCGTCACCACCCCCGGCAACGGGTTCGGCGAACCGGGCGAGGGGTTTTTTCGTATTTCCCTGACGGTTCCACAGGAACGGCTGGAGGAAGCCGTCCAACGGCTCGGCCGGATCGGATTCTGATGAAGCCCCACCGGGCCTATATCGGCATCGGGTCGAACCGGGGCGCTAAAAAAAAAACTGCGAGCGGGCCATCGAGTTTTTAACCGGAGAGCAGGGAAATCGGGTGGTGTGCCGGTCGTCCTGGTACAGGACTTCCCCCGTAGGGATGGCCGACCCGGAATGGTTTGTCAACGGGGTGTTCCTGCTGGAAACGGAATGGGGTCCCCGGGAGCTTTTGGAAAGACTTTTGCATATTGAAAATGAATTGGGTCGGAAACGGAACGGGAAATGGGGACCCAGGACGATCGATCTCGATATTTTGCTGTTTGATGAACTCATTGTCCGGGAACCCGACTTGGCCATACCCCATCCGGAACTGGATAAAAGGCGCTTCGTCCTGGAACCGTTGACCGAGATCGCCCCGGACCTGATCCACCCGATTTTAAGGAAGACCATGGACGAACTGCAGCGGGCATTGACCGATACCAACCAGAAATTGAAAAAAATGGTTTAAAAAATGCTCCGTTGGCTTATAATTATCATTGTTTTATTCCTGGTTTATCGTTTTGTGCGGCGCCACTGGTCGCTGAAGGGCCCGGCAGCCCAGAAACCGCCGAATCAGATCCAGGACGAAATGGTCCAGGATCCGGTCTGCGGCACTTATATACCAAAACGGATGGCCCTGACGGTCAACCGACCCGGGGAAGGTCAGACATTTTTCTGCAGTCCGGCCTGCCGGGATACCTTTTTGGCAGAAGGGGCGGGCGATAGACACCAAGCAAAGGCAAAGGAGCAGCCATGAAATTTTTTATAGACAGTGCCAGCATCAACGAAATCGAATCTGCGGTGGAATTGGGACTGGTGGACGGAGTAACCACCAACCCCAGCCTGCTGGCGAAGGAGCAGGGCAAACCAAGGGATATCATTAAAAAAATATGCCAGTTGCTGGAAGGACCGGTCAATGCCGAGGTGGTGTCGGAAGAGGCCCCGGGCATGATCAAGGAAGGGCAGTCCCTGGCCCGCCTTCATAAAAATATCTGTGTCAAGATTCCCATGACGCCCGAGGGGCTCAAGGCCGTCAAAAAATTGTCCGGTCTGGGGATTCCCACCAATGTAACGCTGATCTTCTCGCCCCTCCAGGCCCTGATGGCCGCCAAGGCCGGAGCGGCCTATGTGAGCCCCTTTGTGGGCCGGCTGGACGACCTGGCTCAGGATGGGATGGAGCTGGTGCAGCAGATCGTGACCATTTACAACAATTATGGTTTTGAAACCGAAATCATCGTGGCCTCGGTCCGCAATCCGGTCCATGTCCTGAATGCCGCCCTCATGGGCGCCGACATCGCCACGATTCCGTACAAGGTGCTGCTCCAGTTGGCAGCCCACCCCCTGACCGATACGGGCCTCAAAAAATTCCTGGAAGATTGGGCGAAAATACCTCAGAAATGAAAGCCGACATGAAAAGAAAGTCCTTTCGGCGGGTCTGGGCCGGCGTCTGCCTGGTAGTGCCTTGGCTGGTCTGGGCCACTACGGCGCCGGCCGATATTTACCGGCACCAGGATGACGAGGGTGTAATTCATTTCACCAACGTGCCCAACGACAACCGTTACCGGCTCTTTCTCAAGGAGTATGAGAAAACCACCCGGCAGACCCCCTTGAAAAAGACGTCCTACAAAGGACTGCCTCCCCTGGCCCCGGCCTACGCCAGTTATATGCCGGACGTGGAAAACCACGTGGCCGAAGCGGCCAAGTTTTATGACCTGGATCAGAAATTGATCAAAGCCGTCATTCAGGTGGAATCCAACTACAACCCGCTGGCCCGCTCTCCCAAGGGGGCCCAGGGCCTGATGCAGCTCATGCCGGGTACGGCCCGCGACCTGGAGGTGAGCGATCCCTACAACCCCCGGCAGAATATCATCGGCGGCAGCCGCTATCTGCGCTACCTGCTGGATCTTTTCAACAACGATGTGTCACTGGCCCTGGCCGCCTACAATGCCGGACCGGAACGGGTGAATCAATATCGAGGGATTCCGCCCTACCTGGAAACGCGCAGCTACGTGGAAAAGGTGCTGCGCAAATATCAGTCACTGAAGGGTGACCTTATATCCTTACGATAGCGTAGCGGGACTCCATGACTACTCCTCCCGATCCTTCGGTCCTCAATCTATCCAACTCCCTGACCGTACTGCGGATCGTGGCCATTCCCTTTATATTGATTTTGATGCAGTCGGGCAACCCCCAGTCCAGCCTCTGGGCCGCGGCGGTTTTTTCCGCCGCCTTTGTTACGGACTGGCTGGACGGGTTCATCGCCCGGAAGCGCAACCAGGTAACCCGCTTCGGCAAGATGCTGGATCCCCTGGCCGACAAGCTGCTTATCGGCAGCGCCCTGATCATGCTGATCGGCTTGGACCGGGTCCCGGCCTGGATGGTGGTATTGATCGTCAGCCGGGAGATTGCCGTAACCTGGCTTCGGGCCACCCTGGCCGGCAGGGGGTTTATCCTCTCCGCCTCCCGCTGGGGGAAGAACAAGACCTTGTTCCAGGCCTTGGCTCTGATCCCCCTCACCGTCCATTTCCCCCATGGGGGGATTGACTTCCAGCTTCTGGGCCTGGTCCTGCTCTGGATCGCCATGATCCTGACGGTGTGGTCGGGCCTTTTATATTTTATCCAGCACTATCCGCTGCTGTCCGGAAAAAGCCGCAAAAATGCCTGACGGTTTCTTAAAAAGTCCCTTGACAAAAACGTATCATTTGAATATATTACCTTTTTGAGCGGGAATAACTCAGTG
>JALOOY010000286.1 GCA_025454185.1 Thermodesulfobacteriota bacterium | reverse complement strand
CCGACCTTTATCCGCCGGGGAATCGAAGTGGAAAAAATTTCCTCCCGGACCAGGCCGGCCAAACCGCCCGAATACTATTTCGACGAGGAAGAATTGGAGGTGCCCACCTTCATCCGCAAAGCCGCCGATTAAAGGCCCGGGGCCGGTTTAAGCCCAACCGGCCCCCCGCGCCCGCGAGGCGCCGCTATACCGTTCATAGGCCTTTTCCACCTTCTGCAGATACTGCCGCGTTTCCCGCGGCAGGGCTTCGGGCTTTCTTTCCAGATTCCCCATGCCCCAGTTATAGGCCGCCAGGGCCAGGCGACGATTACCGCCGTAGCGGTCCAGTAACTGCTTCAGATAGCGGGTTCCGCCGCTGATGTTTTGTCCGGGATCAAAGGGATCATGGACGCCCAGGTCGGCGGCCGTGGCCGGCATCAACTGCATCATTCCCCGGGCCCCGGCCGGGGAAACGGCCCGGGGATCAAAACGGCTTTCCACCTCAATCACAGCCCGCACCAGGTCGGCCTCCACGCCGTGCCTGGCCGCGGCTTCCTGAATGTGCCTGTCAATTTCCTGACGATCATTTTCCGCAACAAACCGTAATGGGCCAGGCCCTTCCGGGCTAACGGCGTCCGGGACGGTAAGGGAGGGGGGCGGTTCCGGATCTGCGGACCAGGGGGGTAGGCCATAAAAGGGCCGGGCCTCGCCCTCCCCTTTGTTCATGATTTTATTTATTATATCAACAAGAAGAGACAAGACAAGCCCCTCCAGCGGGGGAACTGCCGTTAAACGGTCCTCCAGCATGGTCTGGAAGGGTATGCCAGCGGACCCTCCTCTACCGGTGGACTTCAGCGCCGGCGGGAAAATATGGAATTCCGGTGAAGTTACTTTCGGGATCATAATATTCCCCAAATAAAAGCAACTTCCGTACCATTTACCGGTTACGATGAAAGCCGCGACAATTATCCCGGTTCCTTAAAAAAAGCGCTGATCGTAATCCCCTCCTGCAGCGGGTCGAGGATTTTGGAGATCCGATAGCGGTCACGGCCCGTCCGGGGCTCCAGCACCGCCGAATCGACCACGGGGGTCGGGCGATAGAGTTGACCGGACCGGTTCTTGATCAATTTCACCGTGGGCTTGATAGCATTTTCCCGGTTGGCGGCAACGACGATCCCGATATCCGACCCGTTGATCTCGACCAGGCTGCCTACGGGATAAATGCCGATGCTTTTTACAAAATGCTCGAAGAGCCCCCGGTTGAAATCGCTGGCGCTCCATTCGAACATTTTTTTCAGGGCCACATTGGGCAGGAGGCCCGCCCGATAGACCCGGTCGCTGGTGATGGCGTCATAAACGTCCACAATGGTGGATATCTGACCGAAGAGACTCACCTGTTCTCCCTGGAGTCCTTTCAGATAGCCCTTCCCGTTGTAGCGCTCGTGGTGCTGGGCCACCATCTGCACCACCGGATCCGGAATGTCGGAAATCCGGGACAAAATCTCTTCCCCGTAACGCACATGATTCCTCATTTCGGCGAATTCCGCCTCGGTCAGCTTGTCCGGTTTATTGAGGATATCCAGGGGGATTTTCATTTTGCCGATATCGTGCAGCAGCCCGCCGATGCCCAGCAGGTGCAGGTCCTCCCGGGGCAGGAGCAGGGTCCGTCCGAAGGCCACCGACAGGATGCAGACATTCATGGAATGGAAGGCCGTGTATTCGTCACGATTTTTGAGCTGTGACAGGCAGACCAGGGCATCACGATTACGGATCACGCTGTCCACGATGTTTTCCACCGATTTTTTGGCCGTGGCGGTGTCAATGGATTTGCCGAGGCGCACATCCTCCAGGATGTTGTCCACCACCTTTTTGGCCTGGCCATGGATCTCCCGGGCCGCGTGCAGTTCTTCCTGCAAAGGGACCGGGTCTGCCTTCCCGGCCCTGGCCGGTTTCCGGTCCCGGGCGGCCATGCGGGGGACCGGTGCCGGTGCGGCCGCCGGTGCGGGCCGGGGGCCGGCCGTGTCTTCCCCTTTCTCCGTATCGATATACACAAAGCGGCAGTGGGCCTTCAACTGGGCCACCTGCTGGGCGGACCGGACCTGAAATTTATGAAACATGAAAGGCGTTTCCATCCAGGGCCGGTCCAGTTGGGCTACGAACATCCCGGTTTTTATTTCCAGGGAGCTTATCTTTTTTATCATGCCAAACCTTTTTCGCTGCGGGAATATTGAAGGCCATCTCCCCCCGCCAAGCTATTCCTATATCGGCTGCTCCGGCCTGGAAATTGAATGCTGTCTCTATATTCAACTATTCTATTTAGTTAACCTCGGCAAACCCCTTCGGACAGGAAACATTAAAGTGTCAAGAAACATTTTATTTTTTCCCCATTCAGCCGATATGCTTAAAGGTGAACGTTTCAAGGAAAGGTCCGTAAGCCGCCCATGGAAACCACGGAAAAAAGCAAAATTCTGCATCAGATAGCGGGCAACGATTTTCTCCCTTCCCTGTCTCCCCTGACGATTCAGCTCATCGAGGCCGCCGCCGATGAACAGAGTTCGGTTTTGGATTTGACCCGCATCATCGAACAGGATCCGGGACTGACCACCCGCTTGTTAAAACTGGTCAACAGCGCCTATTTCGCCCGTCGCTCCCGGATCTCCTCGGTCTCCCATGCCATCATCATGGCCGGCTTCAAAAAAGTACGCCTCATGGCCTTGAACATTTCCTTGCGGGACACCTTCCCTCTGGGCCGGGTAGCCGGCATGGATTACGACCTCTTCTGGAAAACCTCCCTGTATCGGGCCTTGATCGCTCAGGGTTTTGCCCAGGCCAGTCCCTCAGGCCAGGAAATCGATCCCGAGGAGGTCTTTACCGCCGGTTTGATCCTGGAAATCGGGATGCTTCTGCTTTTTCACATCTGTCCCCCTTCCTTGAAAGAAGGTTTCCCGGGCGGGAACGTGGCCCTGGAGGAGATCATCCCCTGGGAAAAAGAAAATCTGGGGGTCGATCACCGGGAGGTGGGCCGCCTGGTCCTCAATCGCTGGCACTTCCCGGAACAAATCATCGAAAGCCAGAAATTTTTCGGTCCGGAGGCCTTGCTGGAAGGCCGGTCCGCGCTGGTCAAGATCCTCGAATTCGCCCGGGTGGCCACGCAAATTTTCTTCACCACTTCCGATGATTTTCAGGCCCTCGAGGATACTGCCCGCCATCTGGGACTGGAAATGGAAATGGTTAACGAAATCCTGGTGGAAACCTTTTCCCGGGTGGAGGAGGTGGCCGGCCAGTTGCGCCTGCTGATCAATACCAACGACGATCTCCTGCGGGTAATGGAAAAAGCCAATCGGACCCTGACCCGAATAAACGGCAGCCTGGAAAGCAGTTTTGTCAAGGTATTCAATCTGATTTCGGATCTCGAACAGACCCCCGTCCAGGTAACCCGAGAAGATCAGGAAGAAAAAAGCAAGCTCCTGGAAAACGCCATGGAAGCGGTAGCCCATGAAATCCGCAACCCCCTCATGGCCATAGGAGGATTTGCCAACCGCCTGGCCAAGAATGTCGAACAACGGGGGGATGTCATCGAATACGTTCATTTAATTACCAAAGAATCGAAACGTCTCGAAAAAGTCCTCAAGGACCTGGTGGCTTATTCCCAGGTCTACGAGCCCTTCATCGTCACCCGCAACATAACCCATATCCTCGACAATGCCTTGGATTCCTTTAAAAACTTTCTGGATCAAAAGAGATTCCAGGTCATCCGGCTGTATAAGCCGGACCCTCTCCTGGTTCCCCTGGATGATGCGGAAATCGCCAAGGCCCTTCATTGTCTGCTGGAAGCAGTGCTCTATCTGCTGGAGGGCTGTGATCAGACCCTCTGGATCAATCTGGAAGGGCTGCGGGATAACCAGGAGGTCCATATAACCATCCGGACCCGGGCCGGCCAGTTCCCGGAAGAGATCAA
>JALOOY010000285.1 GCA_025454185.1 Thermodesulfobacteriota bacterium | reverse complement strand
CGAAGGAATTTTAAGGAAGCCCGGACGGCCGCGGCCGGCCCGCGGGGCCTGCGGGCCGCGCCGCTGTCTGCCCTCACGGCACATGAATTTACTTGAACAACGACATCTGCCGGCTCCTGCGGGGGCCGGTTTTTTTTGGCGGGCCGGGTTGAAGGCGGGAAAGGATCTTTTCGTCGATGTCTTCCACGAAAGGGGATAGGCGCTGCCGCAGGGATTGCCCCATTAGGGTGCGCCTCTCGGCCCAGGTAAAATATAATTTTTCCGTGGCCCGGGTGCAGCCCACATAAAAGAGGCGGCGCTCCTCCTCCGGATCCGCTTCACCGAACAGGGTCAGGGGCAGCAGGCCGTCCTCACAGCCGGTGAGGATGACTACGGGGAATTCCAGCCCCTTGGCGGCGTGGAAAGTCAACAATTTCACGGTTTCCCGGTCGGGCTGATAGGTATCCAGGCCGGTCTGCAGGGAAAGGGTTTCCAGAAATGATTCCAGGTCGCCCCGATGGGCGCCCGCCGCCAGCCGGAGCTGCTTGAGGGCTTCAACGTCGGGAATCCGGAGGATGGGTCCAGATTGGCGGTTTGACCGTTCCAGATTGGCGGCGGCTTCCCTCAATACCTGTTCCAAGGCCTCCAAGGGGGCGCCGTTAAAGGGAACCAGGGCTTTCATTCGCGAGAAGATTGCCCGCACCTCCGGACAATCGGCCCAATGGGTTTCCCGGACCCGTTGATAAGGGATCCCTTTTTCATCCAGAAAACGCCCCAGCAATTCGCCCTGCGCGTGCAGCCGGTAAAGGACGGCAAAATCCGAGAAGCTGCCGGGGACCTCCCCGCTGCCCCCTGAACCCATAGACAACATGGAGAGCCCGCCCATTTCCGTTTCGATGATCCGAACCACCTGCCGGGCCTCTTCCTCGGCTGAGGCCAGCGCCGCTACGGGCAGGGTGGGCGGCCCTTTTTTTGTGGCCGCCAGACGCAGTCGAACCGCCGCCGGAGAAGCCGCCAGGACCTGCTGCGAGGCGGCCAGGATCGTCCGGTTCAAGCGAAAGGTATCTTCCAAAACGATTTCCGTCACCGACGGCGCTTCCTCCCGCAGCCGTTCGAAGAAATCCGCCCGGGCTCCCCGGAAACCGTAGATGGCCTGGTTGGGATCGCCGATTACCAGCCACTCACGGTTGGGGCCGGTCAGCAGGCGGAAGAGGCGGTACTGGGCGGAATTGATGTCCTGGAATTCGTCAACGAATATATAAGGGAACTGCTTTTGGATCCTTTCCCGAAAATCCGGCCGGGTCTCCAGAAAAAAAACCGTCTGATTGATCAGGTCATCGAAGTCCCAGAGGTTTTGTTCGGCCAGGTGCCCCTGGTAATCTCGGTACAATCGGGACCAATCCGGGAAAATTTTCCAACCCGGCAAGCGGTTTCCGGGCTCGGGAGAGAGCAGGGATCCTTTGGCCAGGGAAATCCGCCGGGAGAGTTCTTTAAGCTGCTGAACCGGGAAGTCGGCCCGTCGTTCCCTGACGGTTTCCTTCAGTACCTGCTGGGCCTCGTTTTCGGATAGAAGACGCCGGGTTTGGCCAAGGTCATGGATCAACAGACCGTAGCAGAACCCGTGAAAGGTGGTAATCCGGGGTCGGACCGCTCCCGGATTTTCACCCAGCAGCCCCCGGACCCGGCCGGCCATTTCTTCGGCCGCCTGATTGGTAAAGGTGACGGCCAGGATCCTTTCCGCCGGCAGGCCGCGCTCCAGGATCAGATAGGCCAGCCGATAGGTCAGGGCGCGCGTTTTGCCGGTACCCGGACCGGCCAGGACGATCAAAGGGCCGTCGGCATGGGTAACGGCTTGGAACTGTAAGGGGGTTAGCGGGGATGGGGCCATGGGCCTTGCGCGTCTGGACGGGATTCCCGTGATGGAGAATAAAAAAGGGGCCGACGGTAGTCAGGCCCCTTTTTTCAACGATTAATAAACGAAAAGCTTAGAGTTCTTTTACGGTAATGGCGGCGGTTTCGCAAACTTCGACGCAGCTTTCGCAGCCCAGGCATTCGTCCATGTTAACCGGAACGGCCTTGTTGTCCTGCAGTTCAAACACACCTACGGGGCAGGTATCTACGCAGTTGGAATCCCCAGTGCATTTGTCCGCATCCACGGTTACTTCAAACATCGTCTTCCCTCCTTACAGTTTTGTTAATTTCTATACCCAAAAAATGGTGTTTCTTGCGATAGCCTTTGATGGGGTCTTGGGCCGGCGGCCATAAGTTAAACGGACAGAGATTAGACCATTTTTTATTAAAGGTCAAATATTTTTTAGGCCATTTTATTTTCCTTAAGAAACCAGGATCGGTCATTAAGGATTGACGATCCAACTGAATGTGATAAACTGAAGGCCGAAACGCCCTGAATTGCTTTTCAATAATAATTTGGATGGATTAGCCGGGAGGAACTCATGCTGAGCGACGGGGAGCGCCTGCGTTACGACCGCCAGATGATGATGGCGGGATTCGGAGAGGCGGGGCAGGAAAAACTAAAAAGCAGCCGGGTCTTGATCGCCGGCGCCGGCGGGCTGGGATCGCCGGCGGCGCTGTACCTGGCCGCCGCCGGGATCGGGCATCTGCGGATCGTCGACCGGGACCGGGTGGACCTCAGCAACCTGAACCGCCAGATCCTGCACGGGGAAGGGGACCTGGGAAACCCCAAGGTCGACTCCGCCCGGGAAAAACTGGTCCGGTTGAACTCGGAGGTTGTCGTCGAGGCCCTTCAGGAAGAGATCCGGGAAGACACCCTCCCGGCGCTGATCGAAGGCTGCGACCTGATCGTCGACGGCCTGGACAATTTTCCAACCCGGTATCTGATCAACGAAACGGTCCAAGAGAGGAAGATCCCCTTTGTTTACGGAGGCATACTCGGTTTCATGGGCATGGCCACTTTCATCCATCCCGGCCAGACCCCCTGTCTGAAATGCCTCTTTCCCCAGGCGCCCCCGCCCAAGAAATTTCCGGTACTGGGTACGACCCCGGGGATCATCGGCGTGATCGAGGCCAACGAGGCGATTAAATATATCACCGGCCTGGGAAAATTGCTTTCCGGCCGCCTGCTGGTTTATAACGGGTCGGAAATGAAATTTTCGGAGGTGGCTGTTGAAAAAAACAGGGAATGTAGGGTCTGTGGCGGTCTGTAAACCGGCGGAGGAACCATGACGGAGGATTTGCAGAACAATCCCCTGTTCAGCGGATTGGACGACGAAGGGCTCAAGCAGATCGAACGGATCGCCCAGCGCCGGAACATCAAAAAAGGGGAAGGCCTTTTTTTTCAGGGGGAGGAAGCCCGGGGTTTTTTTATGGTGCTCCGGGGCCGCATCAAGGTCTTCCGTTTGTCTACCCAGGGCCAGGAGTATGTCATGCGGGTGGCCGGTCCCGGAGAAACCCTGGCGGAAGCCGCCGTCTTTTCGGGAAAATCCTACCCGGCCTCGGCCGAGGCCCTGGAAGACAGCCAACTGTATTATTTCATAAAATCCGATTTCATCCAGCTTATCCGCAGGGAGCCGCAGTTGGCGTTGAACATGATGTCCGGCCTGTCTCTGCTTTTGCGTCACCTGGCCCAACAGGTAGAGGATCTCTCCCTGAAGGAGGTATCCTCCCGGTTGGCCCGCTATATATTGGACCAGGCCCGCAACGGTTCGGCCCCCCTGGCGGCCGGCCTGCAAGTCCCCCTGGCCATGAAAAAAAATCTTTTGGCCAGCCGTCTGGGCACCATCGGGGAAACACTTTCCCGGACCCTGGCCAAAATGAAACAGAGAGAAGTGATAGAAATCATTAAGGATGTTGTGGTTATCCGGAATCCGGAGCTGTTAAAAGAGATTGCCGGCGGGGCCAAATTATAATATCCTGATTCAAAATTCGTATTTTGGACTGCGAATTTTGAATTAAATGTTCTGGCCAAAAATATTTGAAATATTTTGGCTGT
>JALOOY010000284.1 GCA_025454185.1 Thermodesulfobacteriota bacterium | reverse complement strand
CCGATCCGGGGGCCTTCTGGCGGGTCATTTCCGAGCATAAGGTCAAGGCCCTGTTCACGGCCCCCACGGCCATCCGGGCCATCAAGCGGGAGGATTTCAACGGCGAGTACCTGAAAAAATACGACCTGGCCCAATTTGAGACCCTTTTTCTGGCCGGCGAACGCCTGGATCCGGATACCTACTTCTGGGCCACCAGGCTGCTGGACCGCCCGGTCATCGACCACTGGTGGCAGACGGAAACCGGCTGGGCCATAGCCGGCAACTTCATGGGAATGGAAACATTCCCCATCAAGCCCGGATCGGCCACCAAGCCCATGCCCGGGTACAACGTCAAGGTCCTGGACCCCGCTACCGGCAAGGAGCTGGGCCCCAACGAAAACGGCATGATCGTGGTCAAGCTGCCCCTGCCGCCTGCCAACCTGCCCACGCTGTGGCAGGACGATAAACGGTTTTTAAACTCCTACATGGATCCCTATCCCGGCTACTACCTGACCGGCGACGGCGGCTACATGGATGAAGAGCATTACGTTTTCGTCATGGGCCGGGTGGACGACGTGATCAACGTGGCCGGCCACCGTCTCTCCACCGGCGGCATGGAGGAGATCCTGTCCCGGCACCCCGACGTGGCCGAATGTGCCGTGGTGGGCGCCGCCGACGACCTCAAGGGCCAGGTGCCGGTGGGCATGGTGGTTCTGAAAAGCGGCGTGACCCGCTCCCAGGACGAAATCATCGCCGAATTGGTGCAGATGGTCCGGAAAGACCTGGGAGCCGTGGCCTCCTTTAAAAAGGCCGTGGTGGTCAAACGGCTGCCCAAGACCCGCTCGGGCAAGATCCTGCGCGGCACCATGCGCAAGATAGCCGACGGCGAGGAATTCAAGATCCCCTCCACCATCGATGATCCTGTCATTCTGGATGAGATCGGCGACTCCCTGAAGACCATCGGCTACGCCAAACCCAGCGCTTAACCTTGATGATCTCGCAAAAAGTCGTCATTGCGAGCGGAGCGAAGCAATCCCCCTGGCTAACCAGCTGATTCCTGGGGATTGCTTCGTCACTTCACTCCTCGCAATGACTCCTTGAAGACTTTTTGTGAATATATCAACTTCTACCCCCACTAATAAGTAATTTCCATATCATCCGGAAGCCTCCCCCGGGAGGCTTCCGGACCTGCCTGGACATAAGAGCCTTCGATACAAAAATGACGAACATCCAACATTCCACATCGAACGTCCAACATCGAATTGCGGTAAGGTAGACAGCGCAAAAAGCTTCTGCTCTAAAAAGGCTTAAAGGTTACTGGAAACCGAATTTCGAAACGTCCGGTTTTCAGGCTTGACCATTGCAGCATTTTAATGTACGTTACTGTACATAATGTACATAATGTGTACCTATTGCAAGGGAGAACGGGCCATGAAAACCGTTACCGCTACCGAATTTCGAAACCATGCCGCCGGCTTGTTGACTGAGGTAGAAAAAGGGGAGGTCCTATTAGTGATTCGCCATGGACGGCCCATTGCCGAAGTCAGCCCGGCATCTCCGGACTCGCACCAAAGCCCCTCTTGGAAGAAACCCGGTCTGCGGCTTGCCATCAAGGGGGCCGGGTTGTCCGCAGCCATCATAGAAGGACGGGACCGTGAAAATATTTTTTGACTCGTCCGCCTTCGCCAAGCGCTATGTGGAAGAACCCGGCAGCAGCGCTGTCGATGTCCTTTGCAGCCAAGCCGATGAATTAGGGATCAGCATTATTTGCCTTCCTGAAATCATCTCGGCCCTGAACCGGCGCTTGCGAGAACAAGCCCTTTCGTCCTTAGAATACCGGAAGGCTAAAGGCAGCCTGGCCGCGGATGTCCGAGATGCCCAGGTGGTGAATTTGCTTCCGGCGGTTATCTTTTCGTGCATCGTGATTTTAGAATCCAACCCCATCCGGGCCATGGATGCGCTCCATGTTGCCAGCGCTATGGAGTGGAGGGCGGATTTATTTGTCTCCTCTGACAAACGTCAGATTACCGCAGCCAAAAAAGCTGGCCTGGGGTGCAAACTGGTGTAGGGAAATTAATTCTTGACAAGAGTATTGTTTTTAAGATAAAAATAGTTGTGGAAAGAAGACTGATAAATAAAGTATTTCTCCTTTTAGTCCTCAGTTTATTCCTGGTAGAGTATTTGAACCCCTCCGTAATCGGCGTACGGGCCGATTACACGCCATCTCCTGCCGGATCGCATACCACCGGAAATCCGGTTTCCCCTGAAAAAGATGCCCCCTCAGCCACTCCCCATTTCATGGTCAAGATGGAACCTTATCGGCTGGGGAAAATTCTACTCAGCCTGGACAGTATATCTTATTTTCAGTCCATCGTCGAACAAACCAATCCAAAAGAAATCTTTCACCCACCGGCCGTAGCGCTCTAAAGCATATCCTCCTCCACTGCTGTTGAAGATTCGGACTTTTGGTCGCATCTTCACGATTATCAATTACTAACTGCTGCTGATCCATTTCTTTCGGGACGTCCGAAGTTCCAGGAGGGTTACGCCGTGAAACCAATCGCTTTGGCGATCTTGTGCACTTGTACTGTAGCGTTAGGGATTGGTCTGATTTTATTGGCCATGGTTTTATTAGAAATCGTCCCTCAGGGTTTGGTCGTGTTGTTTTTTGCCATCCTGGGTCTGGTTATCATCAAGGTGCTGATCGGGATCCTCAGCCGCGATTTGGCGGTCCGCCCGGTTCCGGTCAGGGCTTAGCCTTTTCTTCGGTGTCCTTCCGGAAGGAGGTGATCGAGTCCATTCAGGTTTCTGGTTAAGGGGCCGCATGTCAATCCGGCAATCAACAACGCCAACCGGTTAAACCGAAAGGAGGCTTTTATGGGTTTATTCGACAAATTCAAGAGCAAGGGACCGGAATACGCCGCCCTGGACCAGGCCAGTCCGGCGGCGCAGTCACTGAACAACCTGAAACATCCCCTGGAATCTTTTGCCGCCCAGGTGTCCGATCCCATGGAGATCGTGCCTTCCGGAGACACGGCCTTTGTCTTTGTAGGCAAACCGCCCAAGGCCTTCGGGCTGGTGTGGATCCAGGACGGCCAGCTCTATAACTTGAAAAAGGTCGTAGCCGAAAAGGGCATTCCGGCGACCACCTTTACCCTGATCTCCGATGACCTGCGCGGGGCCTATGAGCGCAGCGGGAGCGCTTCCCGTTACTCAACCAGCCTGGGAGGAAAGAACGTGGTCGTGACTCCCTCCGAGACATTGGCCCGAGAGGTCAACCAGATCATCCAGAAGTTAGGGGCTTAACCCAACCCGCAGAAACTCGGGAAAGTTTTTGCCGCAGACAATGCAGGATGGGGTAGCGGCGGCCTGCCGCTACCCTAACCTGCAGGTCCTTCGGGCATAAAAACCATCTCGCTGAAGAAGGGCCATAGAAGGGAATTTTTTCCGCGCCGGCCATGATGGGTTTTTTGTCCCGCGGCACGGGGGGCCGGCTAAAAACGTCCGGTTTTGGCGGCGCAAGTCTGCGGCAAAAAAAGAAAAAAAGAGGTTCGACCCATGTCAGAATGGACTTTCCTAACCAATCACGCCCGCGTGTTGATTTCCCTGACCCGGGACCCGGTGATCACCGCCCGGGAATTGGCCCAGCATCTCGGCATCACGGAAAGGTCGGTAAGGAAGATCAACGCCGACCTCGAGCAAGAAGGGTACCTCAAGAAAACCAGACTCGGCCGACGGGTTAAATATGAGATCAACGGCAAGCTCCCTTTTCGCCATCCGACTTTACAGGATCAGGCCATCGAAACGTTGCTGACTGCCGTGAATGGCGATAAGAAGGAATACGCCATGAAACCCCGTTGAATTTTTTTCCTTTTTTAGGGCTTCTTCATCCGTGTATTGCTACTTTACTACCCATCCTACAAAATAAATGCTACTATTGGTATCACATTTTAACTATTAGATATTTATAA
>JALOOY010000283.1 GCA_025454185.1 Thermodesulfobacteriota bacterium | reverse complement strand
GTACCGGGGGCCTCATTCTGACTTAGAAATTCGTCCCAGGCCTTCTGCAGGCCTTCCATTTCACCCATGGCCTCCCGCAGACGCCCCAGTAGCTGGCGGTTCTCCCGAATGAGGGCGATCTTTTCGCTGGCATTTTTCACGCCCACCTCCAGCTCTTCCAGCTTGAAGGGCTTGCGGATATAATCATAGGCGCCCCCGCGAATGGCCTGTATGGCCGTATCCAGGGAAGCGTAGCCGGTGATGATGATCACTTCGCATTCCGGATGAAAGGCCTTGGCCTCCTTGAGGACCTTGAGCCCGTCGGCCCCCGGCAGCATGAGGTCGGCAATGATAATATCGCTGGGCCGTTCCTTGAATTCCCGAATGGCCTCCAGACCGTTTTTTTGAATGGTGATCTCCCGCTGGGGATTTTGCAAAAAATCCCGAAGCAGTGCCCCCAAGATTTCATCGTCTTCAGCGATCAAGATCCGGATTTGCTTTTCTGCGTCCGTCATAAAACGGCCACTCCGATTTTCTCGAGATGGATATTGTTCTGGATATATAGCATCGCCCCGGACGGATGTCAACTAAGGCCTCCGGCCGGGAAAAGGGATGGGAAGCCGGGGCTGCGGCAGGAGGGAGGTCCTGCCCCCGGCGGCTTATTAATGGGGCGGCCGGGTGGGGGCCGGGTTCGAACCGTTGCCCGGTCGCAGCGGTCCCCCGCGCAAAACCTGCCTTATTTTTACGGCCAGGGCCTCCGGCGTGAAGGGTTTTTCCAGAAAAGCGAGGCCTTCTTCAAGGATGCCATGGTGGACCACCATGTTATTGGTATACCCCGACATGAACAGGACCCGCATATTCGGCCGGAGGGCGGTCAATCGCTCGGCCAATTCCCGGCCGTTGATGCCCGGCATGACCACGTCGGTCAGCAGCAGGTCGATGGCCTGGGCATATTCTTCCGCCAGTCGCAAAGCCTCTTCCCCGTTGCCGGCCTCCAGCACGGCATAGCCGTTCATTTCCAGGATTTCCCGGATAGGCCTGCGCAGCAGGTCTTCATCCTCCACCAGCAGGATGGTTTCTGATCCGGGCAGGACTTTTCCGGGGCCGTAGCCTCCTTCCCGGCCCCGGGCATTTTCCTCGGCCAGGGGGAAGTAAATCTTGAAGGTAGTGCCCTGGTTTACCTCACTGTAAACCCAAATGTATCCCCCCGATTGCCGGACAATGCTGTACACGGTTGACAGCCCCAGACCGGACCGCCGCGGCCGCTCCTTGAAGGTGAAGAAGGGCTCAAAAACCTGGGAGCGGGTCTCCGGATCCATGCCCCGGCCGTTATCGCTGATGGCCAGCAGGGCATAGGGACCGGGCGCCATGAGGGGATAGCGCCGGGGAGTGGTTTGCCCTATGGTAACGGTGCTGGTCTCGATGATGAGTTTGCCTCCCGAGGGCGTCATGGCCTCACGAGCGTTGATGGCCAGGTTGACGATAATCTGTTCCAGATGGGCCCGATCGCCCTTGATATTGCCCAAAGTCGGATCCAGGACGGTGATCAGCTCCACATCCTCGCCGAGCAAACGCCAGAGGATCTTTTCGAAATCGATGATGATGGCGTTCAAATCCAGGATTTTTGGTTCCAATACCTGCTTGCGGCTGAGGTCCAGAAGCTGCTGGGTCAGATCGGCGGCCCGTTGCGCCGCTTTCTTGATCTCCCGGACCTGGTTGGACGTAGCCGTTTCCGCCTGCGGCAGATTCATGAGAATCAGGTCGCTGTAACCCATGATGGCCATGAGCAGATTGTTGAAATCGTGGGCCACTCCTCCGGCCAGGCGGCCGATGGCCTCCAGTTTTTGGGTCTGATGAAACTGATTTTCCAAAAACTTCAGCTCCGTAAGGTCGATAAAACTTTCCACCAGACATTGGCGTCCATTCCAAAAAATAGGGGAAACCTTTTTCAGGACCGGAATTTTGCTGCCGTTTCCGCTGACCAGTTCCTGTTCGGTATTGTGAATGGTCTGGCCGCAATCGATGACCGGACAGCGCCCCTTTTCCAGGACGCACATGAAACGATGGCAGAATGACCCGGTCACTTCGGCCTTCTCGAGTCCGATGATGTCCAGAGCCGTTTTATTGCATTCCAGGATGCGGTAATTGGCGGCGTCGATGATCACCACGGCCGCGTTGATGGAATCGAGAATGGCCCGCAACTCCCGCTCGGACTTTTCCAATTCCAGGGTCCGGGCCGTGATTTTTTGCTTCAGGATCCCCTTCTGCTGGTCCAGATCCCGGGCCAGGAGGCGGTTTTGGAGGAGACGGGAGAACTGTTGGACCCCCAGGGCCGTCCAGGAAGATACTTCCAGCGGGGCGGCCCCCGGCGGCAGGTCCTGTTCCAGCAGCAGCAGGCCCAGCAATCCGGAGGAAATCACCAGAGGAAAAACCAGGTAAGGGGTCTCCCCTTTTCGTCCGGCCTGAAAATAGCCCCCGGGCCCCTGCTGAACGGAAGCGATGGCCGCGGCCACCGCCCCCAGGTCCACCAGCCGCTGGAATTGCTGTTCCGTCTTTTCCGCCGGCATTTCCGGTCTGGAGGCCCCGAAATGAAAGGTAAACGTCTCCGGATCCAACCAGTACAGCGTCACCGAACGGGTCTGCCCGACGCTTTGAAAAACCTCCAGACCGTCGGCAATCGTCTTGGCCAGGGGTTCTCCGGCGGCCCGGGAGGTGAAATACTGCAGCAGGGCATTGATCAAGGCGTCTTCGGGAAGGGCACGTTCAGGGTTTTCGTAATCAGGCCGATGCATGGGGTTAACCTTATCCGGGTCTTTCTACTGCAGACCCATGATTTCAACAGCCTCCTGGTAATCACGCAGGAGGTCCGGCACCATCCCGGAGAGGGTCTGGGGCGGAAGGCGCAACAAGGCCCAGGCCTCCCCCTGGGGACGGGGGATCAGATCGTCCCCGCCAAAGCCCAGTTCCAGGGCCCGAACCAGGATGTCCGCCATATGAACCGCCGCTGTCAGCAGGTCCGTATCCTCGCCCGTCAGACCGGTATGATGGCAACGGATGGCCTGCTGTATGTCCCGGGGCAGGTTCCAATTTTCAGCCAGAATGGTCCCCCCCCGGCTGTGATCCAGCCCCAGCAGATCCTGTTCCGTCTCGTACAACGACAGGTGGCCTTTATGGGCCTGATCCAAGGCCTGGGTGTACTGCTTTTCGGCATATTCAAAAAAAACCAGCTTGCCGATATCGTGTAGGACACCGGCCACAAAACAATTCTCCTCCCGGGGCATCCGGCAGGCCTTCCCGATCAAGCGGGTGGCGATCCCTACCGCTACGGAATGGGCCCAAAAATCAGTGGGCCGGAAGCTGAATACCGTCTCCTGTTTGGAGAAAAGGTCCATGACCACCGTGGACAAAACCAGATTGCGGATTTCATCGAAGCCCAGAACCACGACCGCCCGGGAGATCGTGTCAATTTGGCCGGGAAACCCGTACATGACCGAATTGGCCAGGCGCAGCACCCGGGCCGCTGAAGCCTGGTCGCAGGCCACGATCTTCGAAACGTCCTGGGCCGTGGAGCTGGGATCGGCGATTACTTCGGAAAGGGCCAGGTAGACCGTGGGCAGCGTGGGCAGGTCCCGAATATTTTCGATGATGCGCTCGGTCAGATTCATGAACAGGTTAATTTTCGCAGTACCTGACGGATGGCCAGTTGCTGAATTTCCTTTTCCAGGGGGCTCTTCGGTTCCCATTTCAACCGCCAGTTGACCCGGGCCACGGCCTGCTCCCTCATCTCCGGGCGGACCTCCTCCTGGCCCGCCCGATCCAAATCCTTGATGGTCACCGCCTTACAACCCCAGGTTTTCAATACGTTTACATGGCGGGGCAGAATTTCGGTCCCGGGGGCCAGCAGCATCTGACCGAACTGGTTGAAAATAGGCTCAGCCAGGACGGTACCGGCTCCGCAGGCCTGCAGATCATCCAAATTGATGGTAGTGCCCATG
>JALOOY010000282.1 GCA_025454185.1 Thermodesulfobacteriota bacterium | reverse complement strand
CAATTGCTGCAGGGTCTCCAGGTCTCGCTTCAGGGTGGTGCGGGAGATGGAAGTCAACGTCTGGGCCGTGATGGTCAATTCATCGCTCAAGGCCACGCCGATAGTCTTGGTTCCGAAATCCAATCCGAGAATGCGCATGTTCCCTGCCTATCCGAGGAGACGCTGGAGCAGCAGACCGATGACCATGAGCAGCCCCAGGATCATGTGGGTCTGGATGGTCAGGGCCTGAGCCGGGACGATTTTTTCCGGTTGGTTGTATTCCCGCCATAGAATGGCAATCCCCTTGAGGGCCAGGGGCAGGGTCAACCAGCCCAGCAGGATCCAGACCGGCAGCCCCACGACCCCGTAGAGGAAGACCAGAAAGGGGTAGGGCAGAAGCATGAGCAGCAGATAGACCCGGCGGGCGGGGGCCAGGCCCCAGCGCACCACTAAGTTGCGCTTGCCGACGGCCTGGTCGGCCTGGTAGTCGGGGAATTCGTTGATCCAGATGATGGCCGTAATCAAGAAGCCCAGCGGGAAGCCCAAAAGGAAAGCCGGGCCGGTGAGCCGGCCGGTGAGGACATAATAGGTCCCCCAGGTGATCAGAGGGCCAAAGGCGAAAAAGATGGTGATCTCGCCCAGTCCGTGGGACATGAACTGAATGGGACCTACGGAGTAAAAGAGGCTGGCGATCAACCCCAGCAGACCAATGAGGGCCACGTAGGGGCGGCCGTTCAGGATCAGGTACAGCCCGATGAAGGCGGCCAGGGTAAAACAGAGCACGGCGGCTCCGAAGACCCATCTGGCGGTCAGGCGGCCGTCCAGGATCACGCGGCTGCCCCCGCTGAAGGGGGTGGGATTGGGATTGATGGTATCGCTGCGCGGGGTGTCCTCATAGTCGTTGATCAGGTTGCCGGCGCTGTGCAGAGCCCCCACGCCGATCAGGACCAGGATCAGAGGGAAGACTTGGAGATGCCCCTCCAGATAGGCCAAAGCCCCGGCTTGCAGCACCGGTACCAGGGAGCCGGTCAGGAAAGGGAGGCGGAAGGCCTGGATGTAGGTGTTCATGGGCAGCCCTTAAGGAGAAGAAAAAGACGAATATCCAACATCGAACGTCCAACGCCCAACATCGAATTTCGGCCTGGGTTGTGAAGTATTTCCATTATAATGACAGCAACAAATTATAGAAAAAACCATTCCCTGTCAAGCCCTGCGGATCCGGTCGAAGCTGACCCGGTCCACGTATTTCACCCATTCATATCCATAATAACCTTCCGCTACCAGGCGCAAGGGAAAACCGTGTTTGACCGGCAAAGGCTCGCCATTCACCTGAAAGGCCAAAAATACCTTGCCCGAGATCGCCTCGTCCCAGGAAAAACGAAAGGTTTTTTCATAAGGGCCGGAGGGGCCGGAGACGGTGACGTGGGTGGTCCCCCGTTTAAGTCCGGCCCGTTCGGCCAGTTCGCCGATGGAGAGGCCTTTCCAGCGGCCGTGATTGACAAAAAAGCCGGGGCAGATGAGCAGCACCGGTCTTTCCAGGGATGGCAGCCCCCGTACCTGGTCGTAGGTCAGGCGGATTTTCCGGGAAACCCGGCCGGAGCAGGTCAGGCGCCAGGCCTCCAAATCCACGGTCTGGTCCGAGAGCCCCATGGTCCCGAACTGTTCCAGTGGCTGTATTTCCAGGTCCCGGCCATCCAGGTCCGCCGGGTTCTCGTTGACCAGGGTTTTCAGATCGGTGTCCTGGGACAGGCGGCGCACCGCCGCCCAAGCCAGGGCCGGTCTGGATACCCAATGAGAGGAGGCCGCCAGGAAGCCCGCGACGCCCCCGGCCAATAGTCTCAAGAATCCTCTGCGATCGGCCATAATATTAAAAAACCCAATAATAATTGATGGTTATTCATAACAGCCTTCTTGACAAGCCCCTTCCCCATGTTTATTTTTTCAATCAAATGTCCTATTCTGAAGGCGAAGTCTATGGAATAATAATTTTTTGAATCATCCGATATTTAAATTTTAATTATATAAAATTTCCCGCTCTTAGGGAAATTTTATAGGGAAATTTTATAAGGGGGAACATATGCGTTTCGACAAATTCACCATCAAGGTCCAGGAGGCCATCCAGTCCGCCCAGTCGCTGGCCGAAGGGATGGGGCACCAGCAGATCGAACCGGAGCACCTGCTCACGGCCTTCCTGAATCAACCTGACAATATATTAAATCCTTTAATTCAGAAACTGGGGGCCAATCCCGGTCAGATCAAGAGCGGGTTGAAGACCTTGCTTGACCGGATCCCCTCGGTATCCGGCGGGGGGGCGGGGCAGAGCTATATGTCCTCTCGGTTGAAGACCGTGCTGGACGGCTCCTTCAAGGAAGCTTCCCAGATGCGCGACGATTATGTGAGTATGGAGCATATCTTTATCGTCATGGCCGATCAGAAGGGCGACCCCCTGGCCCAGGCCCTGGCCGGGGTGGGCATCAGCCGGGAGGCCGTGCTCAAGGCTCTGGTGGACATCCGGGGCAGCCAGCGGGTGACCGATCCCAACCCCGAGGATAAATACCGTCCCCTGGAAAAGTTCGCCCGGGACCTGACCGAACTGGCCCGCGGCGGCAAGCTGGACCCGGTCATCGGCCGCGACGACGAGGTGCGCCGCGTCATCCAGGTCCTCTCCCGGCGGACCAAGAACAACCCGGTGCTCATCGGCGAGCCCGGGGTGGGCAAGACGGCCATCGTGGAAGGCCTGGCCCAGCGCATCGTGGGCGGCGACGTGCCGGAAGGGCTGAAGAACAAGCGGGTGGTGGCCCTGGACATGGGGGCCCTCATCGCCGGCGCCAAGTATCGGGGCGAGTTCGAGGACCGCCTCAAGGCCGTGCTCAAGGAAGTGACCGAGGCCCAGGGAGAGGTCATCCTCTTCATTGACGAGCTCCACACCTTAGTGGGCGCGGGCAAGGCCGAGGGGGCCATGGACGCCTCCAACATGCTCAAGCCGGCCCTGGCCCGGGGCGAGCTGCGCTGCGTGGGGGCCACCACCATCAACGAATACCGCAAATACGTGGAAAAGGACGCGGCCCTGGAACGGCGCTTCCAGCCGGTGCTGGTGGCCGAACCCACCGTGGAGGACACCATCGGCATCCTGCGGGGTCTCAAGGAAAAATACGAAGTCCATCACGGGGTGCGGATCAAGGATTCGGGCATCGTGGCCGCGGCCACCCTGTCCAGCCGCTATATTACGGACCGCTTCCTGCCGGACAAGGCCATCGATCTGATCGACGAGGCGGCTTCCAAGCTGCGCATCGAGATCGACAGCCTGCCCCAGGAGATCGACGAGCTGGAACGGCGGATCGTGCAGGAAGAGATCGAAAAAGAGGCCCTTAAAAAAGAGGTGGACCCCGCTTCCCGGGAGCGGCTGGAAAAGATCGAAAAGGACCTGGCCGGCCTCAAGGAAAAGAGCGGGGTCATGAAGGCCCATTGGCGCCTGGAGAAGGAGGCCATCCAGAAGCTCCGCGAGACCAAGGAACGGATCGAGCAGTTGAAGGTGGAGACCCAGAACGCCGAACGCCAGGGCGACCTGACCCGGGCCGCGGAACTGCGCTACGGGAAACTGCTCGAATTGAACCGGGAACTGGAGGAAGAGAACCGCAAGCTGGAAGAACTCCAGGCCGAGCAGAAGATGCTGAAGGAGGAAGTGGACGACGAAGACGTGGCCGAGGTGGTGGCCAAGTGGACCGGCATCCCCGTGTCCCGCATGATGGAGGGGGAGAAACAGAAGCTGATCCGCATGGAAGAACGCATTCGCGAGCGGGTCATCGGCCAGGACGAGGCCATCCGGGCCGTGTCCAACGCGGTGCGGCGGGCCCGCTCGGGTCTGCAGGACCCCAACCGGCCCATCGGCTCCTTCATTTTCATGGGACCCACCGGCGTGGGCAAGACCGAGCTGGCCAAGGCCCTGGCCGAGTTCCTCTTCGACGACGAGCAGGCCATGGTGCGGGTGGACATGTCC
>JALOOY010000281.1:7548-7904 GCA_025454185.1 Thermodesulfobacteriota bacterium | reverse complement strand
AAGCTCTGGCTGCAATGTGCGGCCATGTTCGACCCGGTTTCCCCGGTGCTGGTGCAGCCGGCCATCATCGGCTGGGAAGGAAAGAATCGGCGGATCGATTTGACCATCGAGCGGCCTTTCAAGGGCGAAGAACTCCTGCAGCGCATGAAAGGCTGGGTGACCACGGACCCCCGGGAAGTTCTGGCCGCCGTCCAACCGGACGGATTTTTAAAGGTTTATGAACAGGGCGAGTTAATGGTCGAAGCGGATTCGCGGGACCAGTTGGAACGGATACAGGAACGCCTCCGGGAAAAATTCGGCGATCGCGCCTTTCTGGAATTTGCCGACAATTAGCGGAGGGCCCCCCCCCCCCCCCC
>JALOOY010000281.1:0-7518 GCA_025454185.1 Thermodesulfobacteriota bacterium | reverse complement strand
ACCCCGACCCTCTCCCCCATTGGGGGAGAGAGAGCCTTGGACCAAAGGCCCCAACCCAATTCGGGGTTGGGTAGAAAAATTCAGACAAGGCCTTCAAACGCGATGCAATCAAGGACACCTAAGCTTATCATCCCGCCCTTCCTGGAACCGGGCGATACGATCGGCATCCCGGCGCCGGCCAGCCTCTACGATCAGGGCCTTTTGGAAAAGGGAGTGCAGGTCCTGGAGGGATGGGGATTTAAAACCCGCCCGGGACGAAGCCGGATTCGGAAAAAGCGTTTCCTGGCCGGGTCCGATCCGGAACGGGCCGCAGAGTTGGCGGAGATGTTTTTAGACCCGGAAATCAGGGCCGTCATCTGTGCCCGGGGCGGTTACGGCGCCCTGCGGATCCTGGAAAGGCTCGATTACCGGGTGATAAGAAAGAATCCCAAACTGTTCATCGGCTTCAGCGACATCACTGTTCTGTTAACGGCTTTTTGGGGAAAGGCCGGCTTGATGACCTTTCACGGACCGGTGGTTACCACCCTGGCCCGGAGCGGACCGGTTTCCAGGGAACATCTGCGCTCCCTCCTGCTGGGCGGTCTGCCGGAGACGATCCTCCTGCCGCCGGCCGGAAAAATCAGCGGGGGCCGGGCCGACGGCGTTTTGCTGGGAGGCAACTTGACCCTGCTTACCCATCTGATCGGCACACCCTTTGAACCCTCCTGGAAGGGGGCGATCCTGTTTGTCGAAGACCAGGGCGAAGCGCCCTACCGCCTGGACCGGCTGCTGGTCCACCTGCGCCTGTCCGGCGTACTGGAGCGCATTTCCGGACTGCTGCTGGGGCAATTGTCTGAAGACAAGACGGCCAAATCCGATTGGGAGCTGTTTCGGGAAAACTTCAACGGCCTGAACATCCCCATCTGGCGGGGGCTGCCCATCGGCCACGGCCGGGAAAATCTGACGCTGCCCATCGGCGCCCCGGTGGAATTGGATGGGGAGCAGGGGCGGTTGACCTTCCTCTGGTGAAGGGAACGCAGGTTGGGTAAAACAACGCGAGACCCAAAAGAAATGACTACGGAACAAACGAACATCGAACATCGAACGTCCAACATCCAACATCGAATAAGGAATAGGCTCGATCTACTCGTAGGGCAGGCGTCTCGCCTGCCGGCTTGGCAGGGCGGATGCGGGGCGAGCTAACCCGGTAAGGCTTGGGACTTTGCGTTGATTGGGGAGTCCGAGCGGTCGGCGGGACGCCGACCCTACCGAAAGCATGGAAAGTTTTTTACGTATTAAATTCGATGTTCCTCTATATTCTATTATTAAAGGCCAGGTAACACCTGCGGCGTCACATCCAAGAAGCATGAAAAGATTGTATTTAGCTCCTTCGCCGAACGCCGAACGCCGAACGGTATTTTCCTACTAAATGCCTGACTATCCCGCCATCGACCAAACAATGAATCAGGCCCTGGCCGACGGCGTCTTCCCCGGCGCGGTGCTCCTGGTCGCCCGTGGGGAGGAGGTGCTGTTCCACCGAGCCTACGGTTTTGCCGCCTTGATCCCCCACAAGCGGCCCATGTCCCTCGACACGGTCTTCGACCTGGCCTCCCTGACCAAGCCTCTGGCCACCACCCTGGCCGTGATGGCCCTGGTCGCCGAGGGGAGACTGGGTCTGGATCAGACTTTTCAGGAATTGGGCCAGCCTTTCCTTTATCCCGGCCAAGAAACCGTTTCCATCCGGCAACTCCTGGCCCACACCAGCGGACTTCCCGCCTATCAGCCTTACTATCAAAAGCTGGTTGCGCTGCCGCTTGCCGATCGAAAACGGGTCTTGCGTGAAACAGTCCGGCGGGAGCCGCTGGAAAACCTCCCCGGGACGATCACGCTTTACAGCGATCTCGGATTTATGGTTCTCGAGTGGATCGCCGAGAGCCTGCAAGGGCAGGACCTGCATGGTTGGACCCGTGACAATCTTTATCAGCCCCTAAGGCTGAAAACCATGGGCTTTCGCCCTTTGACCGGAGCGGTGGCCGCCCAGAGCGAACACTACGCCGCTACAGAAGAGTGCCCCTGGCGCAGGAGAGTATTGTGCGGGGAAGTCCACGATGAAAACGCTTACGCGGTCGGCGGCGTATCCGGCCAAGCCGGATTGTTCGGGACCGCCGGGGAGGTTTTTCGCCTGCTGAGGGCCCTTAAAAACGCCTTTGACCAGCCCCATATCGCCGGGCTTTTTAAGGGAAGTCTGGTTCAGACCTTCTGGCAGCGTCAACCGGAAAAAAACGGTAACGGCAGGGCCTTGGGGTTCGACATGCCCTCAGGGGAAGGATCCAGTGCCGGCCGCTTTTTTTCGCCCTGCACGGTAGGCCATCTCGGCTTTACCGGCACTTCCTTCTGGTTCGACCTGGACCGGGATCTCCTGGTCATCCTTTTGACCAACCGCGTACACCCGACCCGCCTTAATGAGAAAATCAAGGCCTTCAGACCGGAAATTCACGATCGGATCGCCCGGGTTTTCTTCTGAGCAGCGGTCTATCTTTGAGGCCGTCGCTTTCACGTGATCGAGGAAGGCCCATTCTCAAAGCTGAATTTTTCGCAGCCGCAAGGCGTTGCCGATGACCGAAACAGAGCTGAAACTCATGGCCGCGGCGGCGATCATGGGACTCAGCAGCATTCCCAGAAAGGGGTAAAGAAGGCCCGCGGCGATGGGCACCCCCAAGGCGTTGTAAATCAGGGCGAAAAAGAGATTCTGTTGGATGTTGGTCATGGTAGCCCGGCTGAGCCGGCGGGCCTTGAGGATGCCCCGGAGATCGCCCTTGACCAAAGTAACCCCCGCGCTTTCCATGGCTACGTCCGTGCCGGTGCCCATGGCAATGCCCACCTGGGCCTGGGCCAGGGCCGGAGCGTCGTTGATCCCGTCCCCGGCCATGGCTACGATCCTTCCTTGGGCCTGAAGCCGCTTGACCGTTTCCGCCTTTTCCTGGGGCAGGACCTCCGGGATGACCTCGTCGATGTTCAATTTTCCGGCCACGGCCTCGGCCGTGGTTTTGCTGTCCCCGGTCAGCATGACCACCCTGATTCCTTCTCCATGCAGACTTTCAAGGGCCTCGACGGTAGATCCCTTTAGCGGATCGGCCACGCCCACCAGGCCGGCCAAGTTCCCTTCCACGGCAACGAACATGACGGTCTGCCCTTCCCGGCGCAGGGATTCGGCCCTATCCCTAAGCCCCTCGATATGGATCTTCAAATATTCCATCAATTTCAGGTTGCCCAGGGCCACGGTCCTTCCGGCAACCCGCCCGGTGATCCCCTGCCCGGTGCGGTACTCAAAGGACGCGGCTTCCCCCAGCAGGATGCCGCGTTTCTCGGCCCCTGCGGTTACGGCCGCGGCCAGGGGGTGCTCACTCCCTTTTTCCAGGGTGGCGGCCAGAAGGAGAAGATCGGCTTCTTTCGTCTCCCCGAAGGGTTCTAAAGCAACCAGGCGGGGTTTTCCCTCGGTCAGGGTTCCGGTCTTGTCAACAACCAGGGTGTCTACCTGGCGCAGGACCTCGATGGCCTCAGCGTTTTTGAAAAGCACTCCAACGCCCGCCCCCCGGCCTGTGGCGACCATGATGGAGATCGGAGTCGCCAGCCCCAGGGCGCAGGGGCAGGCGATGATCAGGACGGCCACGGCGTTGATCAGGGCGTAAGCCATGGCCGGTTCGGGTCCCCAGAGGGCCCAGACGACAAAGGTAACGATCGCCGTCAGGACCACGGCGGGAACGAAATAGGACCATGGATTCATCGACGGCGCTTTTCCCTTCCAAAACCTGCCCGTCGACCGGTATCTTTTCACCGGGCCTCACCCGCAGACGGTCCCCCACCAGCACCCGATCCAGCGGAACATCCTCCTCGCGGCCGTCTTCCAGAATACGGCGGGCCGTTTTGGGCGCCAGCCCGAGCAGGGCCTTGATGGCCGCACTGGTCTGTCCCCGGGCCTTCAGCTCCAAGACCTGTCCGAGAAGCACCAGGGTGACGATGACCGCAGCCGCTTCAAAATATACCGCCGGCTCACCGTGATGGCCGCGCAGGGAGGGGGGAAAAAGGTCGGGAAAAAGCTTGGCTATGAGACTATAGACATAGGCCACGGAGACTCCCAGACCGATGAGGGTGAACATGTTCAGACTCCGTTGCATAACGGACTTCCAACCCCGAACCAATAGAGGCCATCCGGCCCAGAGGATCACCGGCGTTGAAAAGATCAGCTCCACCCAGGTCCAGACGGGCCGGGAGGCCATTCTTTCCAGGGGTTTCCCCGGAATCATGTGCCCCATGGCCGCCGCAAAAACCGGAAGGGTCAGGGCCAGGGAAACCCAGAACCGGCGGGTCATGTCCGGCAACTCCGGATTTTCCTCCACATCCGGCGAGGGCATCCGGGGCTCCAGGGCCATGCCGCACTTGGGACAGTTTCCCGGATGGTCCTGAACGACCTCCGGATGCATGGGGCAGGTCCATTCCGTCGGGGAGCCGGCCCCGGCATCTACCGCCGGTGGGGCGGGCACTTCGCAGGACGGGCAGGTCTGGGAGGGTTCCCCGTTCTGGTCATGGGACATGGCGTCCTCCTGAAGAGAGTCATAGGTTTCCAGTTTAAATCCTTCAAATAAAAAAATAAACCCCGTAGGGGTATTTTTATTCGGGGAAGGCCCGAGACCTTTAAACATTTTGACAAATTTTTCAATTTTAAATAATATTACTTCTTTAAAGATAAATCCGGCTGATGTCGACTCCCCACCCGCTGGTCCGGGTGGGGTTGCATTTTTTATTTGGAGGGATTCTCATGGAAGAATTAGGACGCCTGGACCGACTACCGCCTGATGTGTTCGCCACGGTAACCGCTTTGAAGGCCGAACTGCGCCGGCAAGGGGAAGATATCATCGACCTGGGGATGGGCAATCCGGACCTGGCCACCCCCAAGCATATCGTGGACAAACTGCGCGAAGCCTCCCTGAAGGCCCCCAACCACCGCTATTCCGCCTCCAAGGGGATCACCAAGCTGCGCATGGCCATCTGCGATTGGTATCAGCGGCGTTACAACGTGGAACTGGACCCCGAATCCGAGGCCATCGTGACCATCGGGGCCAAAGAGGGGATCTCGCACCTGGTGCTGGCCATCACCAAGCCCGGGGACGTGGTCTTTGCCCCGAATCCGACCTATCCCATCCATCCCTTTTCGGCCATCATCGCCGGCGGGGACCTGCGCGGCATCCCCCTGGGACCGGACCGGGATTTTTTCGACGACCTGCAGACGGCCACCCGGCAGGCCTGGCCCAGACCCAAGCTGCTGATCATCTCCTATCCCCACAATCCCACCACCATGGTGGTGGACCTGGAGTTTTTTAAAAAGGTGGTGGCCTTCTGCCGGGAACACAACATGTTCGTCATCCATGATTTCGCCTATGCCGACCTGGTCTTCGACGGCTACAAGGCCCCCAGTTTTCTGCAGGTCCCCGGGGCCAAGGAAATCGGGGTGGAACTGTTCTCCCTGTCCAAGAGCTACAGCATGGCCGGCTGGCGGGTGGGCTTTGCCGTGGGCAATCCCCGCCTGATCTACGCCCTGACCCGGATCAAGAGCTACCTGGATTACGGCGTCTTTCAGCCCATTCAGATCGCCTCCATCATCGCCCTGAACGGTCCCCAGGACTGCGTCCAGGAGATCGTTTCGGTGTACAAGGAAAGACGGGATGTGCTGATCCGGGGACTGAACCGGGTGGGCTGGAAGATCGAAAAGCCCAAGGGCACCATGTTCGTCTGGGCCAGGATCCCGGAACCCTTTCGCAGCATGGGTTCGGTGGAATTCGCCAAGTACCTCATCCGGGAGGCCAAAGTGGCCGTTTCCCCGGGACGCGGCTTCGGCGATTATGGGGACGATCATGTACGCTTCGCCCTGGTGGAAAACCCGCATCGTATCAAACAGGCCGTGCGGGGGATTCACAAGGCCTTGAATAAGGGGTAGACGAATAAGGCGCAAAATCTAACGTAACGGCCATTGGGAAATGATGATGAAAAATGATGAGGCAATCCAGATAGGGTTGATCGGATTGGGGACCGTGGGGAGCGGGGTGGCGACCATCCTCAAAGAGAAGGAAAAAGGCTTGCAGGCCCAGGTGGGCCGTCGGCTGGCCTTAAAGAGGATCGCCGAATTGAATCCGGAGCGGGCCCGGGAACTGGGTATCCCCGAAGCGATGTTGACCATTCGGGCCGAGGATATTCTGGAAGACCCGGAAATCCAGATCGTGATCGAACTGATCGGCGGTATCGAACCGGCTCAAACTTTTATCCGCCGGGCCCTGCTGGCCGGCAAGCACGTGGTGACCGCCAACAAGGCCCTGCTGGCCGAAGCGGGCAACGAGCTGTTTCAAACGGCCCAGGAGCAGGGCCGTCACATCGGCTTCGAGGCCAGTGTCTGCGGGGGCATCCCGATCATCCTGGCCCTGCGCCAGGGGCTGGTGGCCAACGAGATCGAGTCCATTTTCGGGATCATGAACGGAACTTCCAATTTCATCTTGAGCAGGATGACTGAGGAAGGGCAGCCCTATCAGCAGGCCCTGGAGGAAGCCCAGAAGCTGGGTTATGCCGAGGCGGACCCCACCCTGGATGTGGAGGGGCACGACACGGCCCATAAGCTGGCCATCATCATGCACCTGGCCTACGGCCTGCCCATGGATCTCAAGGTAATCCATACGGAAGGCATCACCCGGATTACTCCCCTGGACCTGGCCTTCGCCCGGGAATTCGGGTACCGGGTGAAACTCCTGGCCATCTGCCGGAAAGAAAACGGACTGGTGGAGGCCCGGGTTCATCCGACCATGATCCCGGTCGGCCACATGCTGTCCAACGTGTCCGGGGCCTACAATGCCCTCTTTATCCATGGCGACGCCGTGGGGGATATCCTGCTCTACGGCCTGGGGGCCGGCATGATGCCCACGGGCAGCGCCGTGGTCAGCGACCTGGTGGACATCGGGCGTAACATCAACCAGGGAATAAGCCGGCGGATACTGCGGTCGAGTGTTTCTCCGGAAGAACGGGGGGCGCCGTTGGGCGTCAAGCCCTTTGAAGAAATCGAGACCCATTATTATTGCCGCATCTCCGCCCTCGACCGGCCCGGGGTCTTGTCCAGGGTCTCCGGGATCCTGAGCGAGCACCAGATCAGCATCGCTTCGGTGATTCAAAAAGGCCGGGATCAGGAAGGAGCCGTGCCGATCGTGATGATGATTCACAAGGCTCGGGAAAAAGCCGTCCAGGAAGCGATCGGTCGGATCGATCAACTGCCTTTCGTTACCGACCGCACCATGATCATTAGGGTGGAAGATCCCAGCCTGATTTAAAAGACGAACATTGAACATCGAACGCCCAACATCGAACATCGAATTTTAAAAGAGGAATAGGACCAGATGGGGACTATCAGCCTTGGTGCTCCCCCTCCCTTAACGGGGGGGGCTTCGACGTGAGCCCCTCGACAGGCTCAGGGCCGTGAGCTTGTCGAAACGGCTCAGCCGAACG
>JALOOY010000280.1 GCA_025454185.1 Thermodesulfobacteriota bacterium | reverse complement strand
ATCTAGCCAAATGCATTTTTTTTACCTTGATGGTATTCCTTTTATCGATTTTTAGCCTGGTAGCCAACAGCCCGGCCCAGCAGAATCTTTCAGTATTTAGTTGTACCCCGGTTCATGTGGGCACCCATAAAACCTACAGCGCGCAAAATCAAAACTACCCGGCAAAGGTCTGGGTCCAGTGCAACCCCCCTTTCAACCAATTCCAATATTTCGCCGTCCCCATCGGTAGTGATGCCGCGGAGGCTGCCCGGTTTTTAAGCCTGTTTACGGCGGCGTTCGTTACCGGGAAAACCATCGATATCGGGTACATCAACAACGATTCCAGTGGCGCGGCTTTCAATTGTACGTCAAGTACCCAGTGCTTTCCAGCTATAAGCGCAACCGTCCGCTGAACGGAGAACAATTTTGAAAACCCGTAAGAACTTTGCCGGGACAGTCGCCTTTTTTCTATTATTCCTGATTTCCTCTCCAGTACAGGCGGCTGTTACGCCGGATGAGGTCTCCGGTCCAGGGTTGGCGGTGCCCATTTTTTCGCCAGGGTCCCTGGCGAATGGTCCCAGTCCAGCAACCCTGAATGCAGCCCAGTCCCTTTTTCTGCCCCTGGTGTTTAAATCGTTCCCCCTCCCCTCCAGCCTTTTGGCGGTCTTGATCAACAACTTCCTCCTCTTCGTTCCCGCCCCTCAGTAAGTATAGGGGCAGGGAAAAGAAGGATCAACGAGGCGTAAACGAAATCCGAAAATCAGCCAGGATGGGCAGATGATCGGAGGCCAGCAGGGTTTTTCGGCTTCTCAGGATGGCCGACTGCTCCAATTCCAGGTGTTCATCGTAATAAATGTGGTCCAGGGAGAGCAGGGGCAGCATGCCCGGATAGGTGCGGGACCGGGCCAGTCGGGTCCGCACCGGCACCCGGAAATAATGGGTCTTGAGCAGCCGGGAGGCCAGGCCGGGCAGCCATTCGTTGAAGTCGCCCAGAATGATGCTGGTGCCCGAGCGCTTTTCCTTGTCCAGGATTCCGGCCCCGAAAAGCCGGCGGGCTTGAAAGCGCCGCTCCCGGTAGGCTGTCCCCAAGTGGATATTGTACACCTGCAGGACCTGCCCGGCAGGAAGCCGCAGGTCGGTGCGCAGGCAGCCCCGCTCCTCCCGCCCGGCATGGTGGGAAAGGTCATAATGCCGTTCCAGGATCATGGGAAAGCGGCTCAAGGTCACGTTGCCGTAGGCCCCGCCCCGCAGTCGGCGGGTCTCGCCGATCCGGTAGTCAAACCCCAGGGCTTCGGCGATATAGCGGGCCTGGTGTTCTTCCGGATCCTGCCCCTCGATACTCAATACCTCCTGCAGGGCCACGATATCGGGTTCCAGATCCCGGAGGATCTCGGCCACCCAGCTTACCCGCATGCGTCGATCCAGGCCCCGTCCTTTGTGGATGTTATAGGTAACGATCCTGAAGTGAGGGGGGTTCGCCGGAGGGGTTTCCTTTTTAGACAATTTCCAATTTTGGGTCGTCTTCCTGATCATGGCGCTTTTTCTTCCAAAGGAGATTTGCCGTGCGGATGAGTAAGGCCAGGCCGATCCAGGCGCAGATAAAAACCAGCGGCAGGGCGGCCCACCAGGGCCAGAAGAAAAAAGTCAGGGCGACCAGCAGCAGCAGGAGACCGGCCGTGGCCGTAACCCGGGCTTCCGCCGGACCCAGCACCCGGTGGTTGGTTATGGCCGCTCCCACCGTGCCGCCCAGGCCGATGGCCCGGACCCCGGCCCGGCCCACGCTACCGGAAGCCAGCGGTTTTTCCATAAGTCCCCGATCGTTCCGGGCTTCCGCCAACCGGACTTTCCCCCGGCGGCTTAGGACGACTTCGGTGCAATGGGACAGGTCCTCCAGATACATGGTTTCCATGGCGCGGGCGAAGGATTCATCCTCCACAGCCACATCCAATTCGTAGTTGCCGACCCAACTGGCGATATTCAGATTGGAGGAGCCGACCCGGGCCCAGCGGCCGTCGGCCACGGCCGTTTTGGCATGGACCATGGACCCGTCCCATTCAAAGACCCGGACCCCGAATTCCAGCAGGGGCTGATAGACGGCGCGGGAAAAGCCCCGCAGGATGGGGATGTCCGTGGTCCCGGGGACCAGCAGCCGCACATCCACACCGTCCCGAGCGGCGGCCCGCAATACCTGCAAGTAGGAGGTGCTGCCGACAAAATAGGCGTCGGTGAGCCAGAGCGTTCTGCGGGCCAGGGTGGCGATGAGCTGATCCAGCCGGTACAGGCCGGCCGTAGCCGGGACGGTGCCGATGACCCGCAGGGCGACCTCCCCCACCGGCGGGATCAACTCCCGAACAGGAATTTCAGCGGGCGGCAGCGGCGGGCCGGTGGTGGCCCAGACCTCGGCAAAGGTCCGTTCGATATCGGCCAGGGCCGGGCCTTTGATTTCCACACCGGTGTCCCGCCAGGGCTCGATCCCGCGCGCGGGGTCGCCGGCCCAGCGGCGGCCCAGACAGAGTCCGGTAACAAAAGCGACTTCACCGTCCACCGCGATCATCTTCCGATGGTCCCGGGTGATCCAGCCCAAAGGGCTGTCCCAGCGCAGGGGATTAAAGCAGCGCACCTCCACACCTGCTTCCCGCAGCCGGTTCCAGAAGCGGCGCGAAGTCTTTCCCAAACCGCCGACCCAATCGTAAAGCAGACGGACCTTCACCCCCTCCCGGGCTTTTTCCCGCAGGAGCTCGCCGAATTGCCGGCCCACCTCGTCTTCATGAATGATATAGCTCTCGAAATGGATGGTCCTGCGGGCGGAGCGCAGGGCTTCCAGCCAGGCCGGGTAGTTTTCCTCGGCATCTTTCAACAAGCGGACGGCATTTCCGGAAACCAGCGGCGCACCAGCCGTGCGGGAGAAGATCTGCTCCGCCAACTGCCGGGTGAGCAGGGCGGTTTCCCTGGACCAGGGAAGGGGACTGGCAGGTTCCATGATTTCAATGTAGCACAGGGGAAAAAACCGAACAACTTATTTAAAGGCGGTCCACGACCAGCCGGGGAGGGTTATTTTTCTAGATTTTTTTCACTTCAAAAACATGGTAGCCCCAGGCCGGCATGTCCAGGTACAGGCCCCGGACGGCCAGATCGGCCCCCTCCCGTTCATAGCGGTGAGACCCCAGCAAGTCCCGCAGTCGAAAACGGCCGCTCCCGGTATTTTCAAAAGGCCAGGTGACATAGGTCTGCCCCGGGGTTGGCCCATAGTTGACGGCCACCAGCAAAGGGGTATCGCTATCTCCCTCCCAGGCAAAGCAGAGGAAATGTTCCCAGGTGGGATTCTCCTCCCAGGCCGGCCGGGTTTCCAGAAGCCGCCAGCGGCCGGTCCGAACCTCGGGCCGCTTTAAACAGGCCAGCAGCCATTGGTAGAATTCCTCGAGGCTGACATCCACCGGTTCGGCGGGCCGGCGTCCCAGGTGCAGGGAGACCTTGACCTGTCGCCCCTCCAACTGTCCTTCGTGAAAAAAGCGCATACCGGGGACGAAAAAGGCGATCACCGCCGCGGCCTGATGGACCGGCGCGGAGAAGACGGCGGCGGCGCGGGGTTCGTCGTGGTTTTCCAGGAAGCGGACGGATCGCCGCTGGTAATCCGGAGCGGCCCGGAGATGCCGGCGGACCGCCGGGGCCGCCCGGGTTTCCAGACGGTCGTACAACCGCTTGTCGTAAGTGTAATCAAAGCCCTCCTGCATCAGGGCCCATTCCAGGTCCCAGTAGACCTCGGCCACAAAAAGAAAATCCGGATTTTTTTCCTTGATGCGGTGGATGGCTCCCGGCCAGAAAGGCGCGTCCACCGGCGGTGAACCATCCGACGGCAGGGACCGCTCTCCCCAGGTGCGACGGAAAATTTCGGGCAGGACCAGCATGGCCATGTCACAGCGTACCCCGTCGGCCAGACCGGCGACCTTTTCCAGTTCCTCCGCCATGGCCGCCCGTAATCCCGGGTGCCGGTAATTGAGTTGGAAGGTG
>JALOOY010000279.1 GCA_025454185.1 Thermodesulfobacteriota bacterium | reverse complement strand
CGGTTCGGGGTTGCCTTCCCCGAAGGGGGCCAGACTGGGCAAGTGGGGCAGCACCTCCCCGACCAGGGTCGGGAAGTCCGTTTCGGCTTCGACGTTCAGGGTGGGGATGAAGGCCTCGGGGGGAACGGTCTGCTCCACTAACTGCTCCAGGTCCCGGGCGAATTCGGGCAGCAGGGCGGCCCGGAGGGTGGCCCCGGCCGCGGCGGCGTGGCCGCCGAAGCGGACCAGGCGGTCCTCCAGCTTTTCCAGGCCCCGGACCAGATGAAATCCGCCGATGCTGCGGCCTGAGCCGTGGGCCAGCCCGTTATCCAGCCCGAAGAGAAACACCGGCCGGAACCAGCGCTCCACCAGCCGGGAGGCTACCAGACCCAAGAGGCCCCGGGACCAGTCCGCCGAGGACAAGACCAGACATTTACGCTGGTAGAGGTCCGGATCGCCGGCGATGCGGGTCTCTATCTCCTCGATCATGGCCTGCTCCAGTTCCTGGCGGCGACGGTTTTCCTGGTCCATGACCTCGGCCAGGGCCCGGGCCTGGGCGGCTTCGGAAGTAACCAGCAGTTCCACCCCTTCCCGGGCCTCCTTCAGGCGGCCCAGGGCATTGAGGCGGGGCGCCAGGCGAAAGGAGACGTCCCCGGCGCTCACCGGATCCCGGGGGTTCATCCCGGAGACTTCTTTCAAGGCCTGGACCGCCGGCCGGTCGGTCTCCTGCAGGACCTTCAATCCTTCGGTCACATAAATGCGGTTCTCGTCCCGCAAGGGGGACATATCGGCCAGGGTCCCCAGGGTCACCAGGTCCAGGTAGCCGCGCAGGTTCGGTTTTCCCTGGGGAAGCAGACCTTCCCGGTCCAGGGCCTGCCGCAGGGCGATCACCAGATTATAGGCTACGCCGACACCGGCCAGACCCTTGAAGGGGAAAGGACAGCCCTCCTGCTTGGGGTTGACCACGGCCGCCGCCTCGGGGACCCCCCGGCGCGGCACTTCATGGTGGTCGGTAACGATCACCTCCAGGCCCAATTCCCGGGCCCGGGCGATGGTGTCGTGGTTGGAGACGCCGCAATCCACCGTAATGATCAACTGCACCTTTTGCTGGGAGAGGGTCTCCAGGCCGAGCGGACCAATCCCATAGCCCTCCTTGACGCGGTGGGGGATGTATTCGGTGATCCCGGGCAAAAAAGGGCGCAAAAACAGGATCAGCACCGCCGTGGCCGTGAGCCCGTCGGCATCGTAGTCACCGTAGACAGCCACCTTTTCCCGGCGGCGGATCGCTTCCAGGATCCGGGCCACGGCCCGATCCATATCCTTCATGTTGAAGGGAGGGGTGAGCCGGTTCAGGGAAGGGGCCATGAAGGATTCGGCCTGCTGCGGATCGGTCAGGCCCCGGTAGAGCAGCAGGCGGGCCAGGGTTTCCGGACAGGAGAGGGTCTGGGCCAACTTCCTGAACGCCGGCGGATCGTGTTCAATGAGATTCCATTCCATGCCCTGGATATTATGACAGATGAAGCCGCTATGCAATCAACAACTGTCCTGTTCCAACAAAAAGTCGAAAAACGGCATTCCCGCCAGACAGGGGCAGGCCTCCCCGGCAATTTTTTTTCATTGTCAAGCGCGCAGGTTTTCAGTATAAATCTTACCCATGCCCCCTTCCCTGCGCCATATCCCTTCGGTAACCCTCCTGTTGTCCGATCCGGCCGCTGAGCGGCCCCTCTCCCGTTTTCCCCGCCCCCTGGTGCTGAAGCTCCTGCGGGACATTCTGGCGGAAAAGCGGCGGGAAATCCAGGCCGGTCGGGAACCGTCTCTGGCCCCCCCCGATCTCTGGCAGGAGCTGGCCCTCCGGATTGAAAGCAAGACCGCTTACCATCTGCGGCGGGTAGTCAACGGCACCGGCGTCGTCATCCATACCAACCTGGGTCGTTCCCTCCTGGCCGCCCAGGCCGCCTCCCAGGTGGACCGGGTGGCCCGGGCCTATTCCAACCTGGAATTCGACCTCGAGCAGGGCCGGCGAGGCAGCCGCTACAGTCACGTGGAAGAACTGCTCACCGAACTGACCGGGGCCGAAGGGGCCTTGGTGGTGAACAACAACGCCGCCGCCGTGCTCCTGGCCCTGGACACCCTGGCCAAGGGGCGGGAGGTGGTGGTCTCCCGGGGACAGTTGGTGGAAATCGGGGGGTCCTTCCGGGTCCCGGAGGTCATGTCCCGCAGCGGGGCCCTGCTGCGGGAGGTGGGGACTACCAACAAAACCCACCTGCGGGATTATGAGCAAGCCGTCAACGAACGAACGGCCCTGCTGCTGAAAGTCCATACCAGTAATTTCCGCATCCTCGGTTTTACCTCCGAAGTCCCCCTGGAGGAGTTGGTGGCCCTGGGTAAAACCCACAACCTGGCCGTAATGGAAGACCTGGGCAGCGGCAGTCTGCTGGATCTGTCTCCTTTCGGGCTGGAAAAAGAACCCACCGTACCGGAGGCCGTTCGCTCCGGGGCCGACCTCATCACTTTCAGCGGCGACAAGCTCCTGGGAGGCCCTCAGGCCGGCATTCTGGTGGGCCGGAAGACCGTCATCCAGGGCTTACGGGCCAACCCCCTCAATCGGGCCCTGCGCATCGACAAACTCACCCTGGCTGCTCTGGAAGCCACCCTGCATCTCTATCGCCGGCCGGAACAGGCCCTCCGGGACATCCCCACCTTGAGGCTCTTGACCGCACCGCCGGCCGCTCTGCGCCGCCGGGCCCGCCGCCTCCTGCGCTATCTCACCGGGCCGGAACGGACCGCCGTCAGCCTGGAGGTCCTGCCCACCCAATCCCAGGTGGGCGGAGGCGCATTGCCCCTCTCCCGTCTATCCTCCTATGCCCTGGCCCTGGTACCCCTGAAGGGCAAGGTCAACGATCTGGAGGCCCATTTCCGGGCCCATACAATCCCCATCATCGGGCGGATCGAAGATGATCGGCTGCTCCTGGACCTGCGCACCCTCCAGTTGGCTGACTTTCCGGTTCTGCGGGATTGTCTCCGGGCTTGGACGGCCCCGGTCAGCCCCTGAAATGCCCCACTCCTTTCTATCCGACTCGCGCAACTGGTGGACCCTGGCCGGACATATCCGCCGGGAAATACAGCCCCTGCTCCCCTTTCACGATCTTTACCTGATCCCTTCCTCCCCGGCCGCCGCGGGAGAGGCCCTGCTCGCCGACAGCGAGCCCCTGCCCTCCTTCTGGTGCGGGCCCCCCGAATTCAACGAGTCTTCGGCCACGTTGCGGCTGCCCCTGGGGGAGAACCATACACCCTGGCTGGAGGTCATCCTGGAGGGGGTCTCCTGGGGACCCGAACAGGAGCACCTCCGTCCTTTTCTGATCAAAGTGGTCCAGCTATTGATCGAAAAGGCCTATTGGATCGATGAGCAGCGCCGGGACCCGGATACGCGGGTCTTGAACCCCTATCATTTTTTCAGGGAAATACGTGAAAAAACGGCTGCCGTGTACCGGCAGGGAAAACTTTTCCCCCACAGCCTGTATTTGCATTATCCGGAATCCGAAACCGGTCCCCCGGCCCGGCTGGGATTGTTGACTGTCGAACTTTTCCAACCGCTGGGCGCGGAGACCTTTACCCTCGCGGAAAAGGAAACTTTTTTTGTCCGCAAGCTGGCCCGAACCCTGGAGACCGGCTTACCCTGGCCCGCCGTGGTAGGGCGGACAGCCCCCCGTCGTTTTTCCATTCTCTGGGAGGCCATGGAAGATACCGACCTGGAAGCCCGCCGGGACCTAGCCCTGGAGGTGGTGCGCCAGGCCGGGTTTCCGGAAATACGCCAGGGGACCGGGGAACCCTGGGAGCTGCGCGGCGGCTTTGCCCTGTTTCCGGACCATTTTCATCCGCTGGAAATCGAAGCCCTTTCTCGATCCCAGGCCCTGGCGGAAGATCCCCCCCTCCTGCAACGTAAGGCCGAGCAGGCCCTGCTGTTGGCCGGCGAGGCCGGGGCCGGCCCCTGTTGCCATTTTCTGGACATCTTGCAGTCGGGAGGTC
>JALOOY010000278.1 GCA_025454185.1 Thermodesulfobacteriota bacterium | reverse complement strand
TCTGCACATGGTGACCGGGAAAATCCCCCAATACCTGGACGGGAAGCTGGAGTACGTGGACGGAGGTACGGGCGAGGAGATCGCCACCTTCCTGGAACCCCTCGGTACCTGCCAGGTG
Organism: Thermodesulfobacteriota bacterium; assembly: GCA_025454185.1. GTDB lineage: Bacteria > Desulfobacterota > RBG-13-43-22 > RBG-13-43-22 > RBG-13-43-22 > JACRCK01. The sequence continues at coordinate 3,889 of JALOOY010000278.1, read as the reverse complement.
CGCTACGTGGGCCACCCTCAGCCGATCACCATCCCCCGCTATATCAAAGATGTAAAAAAAGTGGTCATCAAGGGCGCTCTCATCCCCGGCTGGGTGGACGAACTGATCAAGGAGCAGAACGACACGGGCTTTCTCAGTACCGAGGTTCTGGAGGTGCGGGGGAACAAGATCGTGCCCTATGACCTGACCCTGAAGCTCTGGGAAACCATCCCCAAAGGGCGGGATAACGGGCCCAACTCCTCGGGGCTCAAGGTGATCGTCAAGGGAGAGCGGGACGGCAACCGGGTGACCTATACGGCCGACATGGCAGGGCGCATGGCGCCGGGCACGGGGCTGCCCGCCTCCATTGCGGCCCTGATGATGGACGCCGGCGACGTGACGGTCAAGGGCGTGGTGGCCCCCGAAGGCTGCATCGATCCGGAGAAATTCCTGGCGGCCCTGATCCAGCGGGGCGCCCGGATCCATCAGACGGAGACGATCAGCTCGCTGGTGAAGGTGTAACCAAACCGGGCTGGGTCGTCATTCCGGACGACCGGGCAAAAACAAAAAACAATAATGAATAATCAAGGGTCAATCGTTGATTATTAATGAAAAGCACAAAGACATCCATCACGAAATGACAAGGAAACTACTCATGAGCAGCGCCGAAAAACTCAATATCAGCAAAAGCCAGGCAGCCTTTCAGGAGGCCCTGGATCTGATCCCCGGAGGGGTCCTGGGTGCCCGTAAACCCGCCGATTTCATCGAGGGAGAATACCCCATCTTCGTGGACAGCGGCCTGGGGGGCCGGGTCACCGACGTGGACGGCAACGAATACATCGATTTTCTCTGCGGCTACGGGCCGATCATTCTGGGCTACCGGGAGGCGGAAGTGGACGAGGCGGTGTACCGCCAGATCCGGGACAAGGGCTTCTGTTTCACCCTCACCCAGCGTTATCAGAACGACCTGGCCAAAAAACTGCGCCAACTGGTCCCCTGTTCGGAGATGAGCATCTTTCTGAAAACCGGTTCCGATGCCACCACGGCCAGCGTCCGCATCGCCCGGGCCTACACGGGCCGGATCAAGGTGGTGCGCTGCGGCTATCACGGCTGGCACGACTGGTGCGTGGAGATGAAGGGGGGCATCCCGGAAAAGTTTTATGAAGACGTCTTCGAATTCCGCTACAACCGCCTCGATCAGCTCGAAGAGATCATGGCCCGGCACGGCGACCAGACGGCGGCCATCATCATGACCCCCTTCGGGCACCCCCTGCATGCCAAGATGGAAGAGCCCCAGCCCGGGTTCCTGGAAGGGGTCCGGGAACTGGCCACGCGCTACGGCGCCGTGCTGGTCTTCGACGAGGTGCGCACCGGCTTCCGCATGTCCCTGGGCGGGGCCCAGGGCTACTACGGGGTTACTCCCGACCTGGCGGTGCTGGGCAAGGGCATGGCCAACGGCTACGCCATCAGCGTGGTGACGGGAAAAAGAGAGGTGATGATGGCCGCGGCCCAGAAGCTCTTCATCTCCTCCACCTTCTTTCCCAACAGCGACGGGTACGTAGCCGCCCTGAAGACCATTGAGATCCTGGAGCGGGACCGGGTCCTGGACCACCTCTGGGAAAAGGGCGCCCGTTTCTACAAGAAAATCCAGGCCCTCCTGGACCGCTTCGCTGTGGGCGCCGAGCTGACCGGCGTGGCCCCCATGTTCTTCATCACCTTCAAGGCCGACGCGGCCAAGACCTACCGGGCCAAGCGGGACGACTTTTACACCCAGCTCATCCGCCGCAAGGTTTTCCTGCACCCCCACCACCACGGCTACCTTTGCCACCGGCACAGGGAAGAGGACCTGGATCTGGCCCTCCAGGCCATCGCCGAATCGCTGGCTTACGTGCAGGAGAAACACGGCCGTTAATACCGTTTCCAAGCCGGGGGGCGCTCTGACCCCGGGAAGGAGGGGGGCTATGCATATCAAAAAAATTTTATGTCCCACCGATTTCAGCGGTCCGGCCGAAGCAGCCTTGCTGGTGGCCATCGACCTGGCCCGTGATTATGGAGCGGAGCTTTTGCTGGTCCACGTGGTGGAATACCTGCCGCCCCTCCTGTCCGGCGGCAAGGACCCGGTTGCGGAATTCCAGGCCGCTTGTCGGCAACTGGAAGGAGAGGCCTGTGACCGACTGGATAGACACATTGACCAGGCTAAGCAGGCCCATATCCCAGTCACCACCCTGATTAAAGTCGGTCACCCGGCGGCCCAGATTTCGGAGTGGGCCGAAGAGTACGGTGTGGATTTGATCGTGATCGCCTCCCACGGCCTGACCGGCTGGCGCCAGGCTTTGTTGGGGTCGGTGACGGCGCGGCTCTTATTGCTGACCCCACGGCCCATCTGGATCATTCAAGCCACACCGCCCAAGCCTGGTGCGGCCGGGAGGCGCCCATGAATTTGAAAAAAATTCTCTGTCCCACGGATTTCAGCCAGCCGGCCGAAGCAGCCCTCGAAGCCGCCGCCAGCCTGGCCCGGGATTATTCCGCCGAACTGCTGGTGGTCCACGTGGTGGAGTCGCTGCCCTTTGTTCCGGGGTCAGCCCCCCATCCGATTTCCCAGATCAAGGAGCAAGGAGAGGAGCTGGAAGCCGACGCCGCCGAGAGGCTGCGGGCCCTGATCACCAAGGTGATCCCTCCCGGTATCCCGGTCAGTCCCCAGGTCGAAAGCGGACAACCGGCCGCTCAAATAGTGGCCCTGGCCGAAGCGTTGGATGCGGACTTGATTGTCATGGCCACCCACGGCCTGACCGGCTGGCGGAAGGCTTTTTTAGGTTCGGTTACCGAGCGGGTTGTCAAGCTGACCACGAAGCAGATGTTGCTCATAAAGACCAAACCCGCGGCCCCGGCTGCAAAAAGAGCTTGACCCCGACCCAAAGGACCCGATCCCGTCCTCCGCGATGGACCACCTGGTGCTCGATTTCGTAATGGTAACCGCGTATCCTGGTCATCCTGGCAAAGCCTGCCCTGGTCCCGCTCTGAGAGCGGGATCAGCCGGGGGCCGGGCTCCGGGAAGCACAGGTTCGCGCTCCCGGGATGCTGGCCATTCGAAAGACTCATGTCCCTGAGCCTGACGAAGGGTATACACCAGCAGGACGACGTTCGGCGGGCGTCATCCTGGCGCAAGCCAGGATCCAGGTGGGAAAGGGCTGGGACTCTCCTGTATGCCGGCCATTCAACCACTCAGGCACATAGTTTCGGCAGGAACAAAGAGAGATAGGGTTTGAAAAAGCGTTATCCGGTTTTCTTGGCTGTGATCGTCGGGCTGGTCCTGGGCGTCTGTTTTAGCCGGGCGGGGTGGTCTGCTCCCCTCAACCATGGGCAGGCCGGCGAATGGTCTGCCGACGGCTTGGTGAGTGCAATCCCTCCCCATGGCGGTACGCCCGTTGCCATACGATTCGCGACCGCAGTCAGCCCTTCTGAATTCCCCCGAGGTTTTCAGAATTCAGCCGGGTCGCCAGGATGGCTTCCCGGCAGCCCCCTCCCCTCGGGGGAGGCCCCGCGCAGCGGCCCCGCCGTCCCGGACGACGGCGCCACGACGGTGGAAATCCCCTTTTGGGGAAAACTGGACGTCAAGGGCTATTCCTTATTCGTGCTGGCCGTCATGCTGGGCTTGATCGACGGGTTCAATCCTTGCGCCATGTGGGCGCTGGTCTATCTCATTTCACTCGTCGTCAGTCTGAATGATAAATGGAAGATCTGGCTGATCGTCGGCACCTTTGTCTTCAGTTCCGGGGTTTGGTACTTTCTCTTCATGTCGGCCTGGCTCAACGCCTTTCTGTTCCTCGGCTACCTCAGACCGCTCACCCTGGCTATAGGATTCATGGCGGTATACGTCGGGATCAAGGGCTTCATCGACCTCATAAAAAAC
>JALOOY010000277.1 GCA_025454185.1 Thermodesulfobacteriota bacterium | reverse complement strand
ATGGATGTCCTCTCCGAAGGGGCCAACATCATCGGAGCGGTCAACACCATCGTCCGTGACGGGGACCGCCTGAAGGGCTATAACACCAATGCCATCGGCATCATGGAAGCGCTCGAGGAGGCACAATACGAGGTGGACGGGAAAACCGCCTTGGTGCTGGGAACCGGCGGCGCCGCCCGGGCGGTGGTGTTCATCCTGAACTGGCTGCGGGCCTCCCATATTTATGTGGCCGGCCGCCGGTTGGACAAGACCCGGTCGCTGACGGATGCCCTGGGAGGAGATCCTCTGGAGTTGGCTTCCCTTGAGAACCGGTCGCTCGGGGTGGATCTGGTGGTCAACGCCACCTCGGTTTCCAGCCCCGATGAATCCCGGGAGTTGGCGGCCTTGGTCGGGAACCTCGAACTCCCAGGTTGCCATCTGGTCTTCGATCTAAACTACGGGCGGACGGTCAATTTCTGGGAGGAGCTGGCTCGGTCGCGGGGCGCCCAATTCCTGGACGGCCTGCCGGCCCTGGCCCATCAGGCCCGTCGGGCCTTCGCCCTGTGGACCGGCATGCAGGTGCCGCCGGAGGAGTTTATCAAGGCATTACGGGAAAACGGTGAATAACAGGTTTCGGAGTGATGGAGTATTTAGGATTTCACCGGCAGCAGTACGGTGAACGTCGATCCCTCCCCCGGCGTGCTGGCCACTTCGATGATGCCACTCAGCTTTTCCACCAGCCCTTTGACGATGGGCAGCCCCAGCCCTGTCCCGGTGATGTAACGGGTTTTCTCGTCTTTTACCCGGTAAAAGCGGTCGAAGATTTTGCCCAGGTGTTTCTCAGCGATGCCGAAGCCGTTGTCGATCACCTTCACCCGCAGGTTGATCCCGGTCCGGTCCAGTTCCACGCGAATCCTTCCGCCCTCCGGTGTGTAGGTGAGGGCGTTGGAAATCAGGTTGCCGAAGATGCTCTCCAGGGCCACCGGATCGGCCTCGATCTCCGGCAGGTCCCGCCCTGCCACCTCTATGGTCAGAGACTGGTTTTTCGCCTTGGCCCGGACTGAAAGAAATTCGACGATGCTTTGGAGCAGCTCTTCCAGGTGGACCGGCCGTGGCTCCCGGCAGATGAGGCCCTCCTCGATGCGGGACAGGTCCAGCATGTCGCCGATGAAGCTGATCAGGGTCTGGGTCTTTTCCTTGGCCCGGGTCAGCATGTGCTGCTGGGGTTCGGTGCCCACCAGGTCGCTGATTACCGTGGCAAGCTGTTCATGAATGGTCGACAGGGGCGAGCGCAATTCGTGGGACACCTTGGCCACGAACTCCGACTTGAGCCGGTCCAGTTCCTTCAGGCTGGTGATGTCGAGGAAGGTGACGATGGCCCCCAGGCACTCCCGCCGGTCACCCAGTACGGGCTGGGCCAGGGCCCGCAGAGTGGTCCCATCGGCCAGGGTGAACTCCTTTTCCGGGATGTCTTCGAAGTCCACGTGCTTTCCCTTGGAGATCTCCAATACCAGCCGGCGTAGATCTTCATCCGGCAGGTAGTCCTCCAGAGAACGGCCGGGGGCGGTTTCGCTGCCCAGTTTCAAGACTTTACGGCCAGCCGGGTTGAGCAGCACCACCTGCCCGGTCGTATTGGTAACCAGTACCCCGTCCGGCAGAGATTCGATGATGGTCCGGAGGCGACTCTTTTCCGTATCCAGGTCGGCCAGGGTCCGCGTTTTTTCCAGTTCGAGTTTTTGAGTTTCCCGGGTCAGACGGATTTTTTCCGCGGCCCGGTTGACGACGATGCGCAGTTGATCCGGCTCGAAGGGCTTGGGGATAAAATCGTAGGCGCCCTGCTTCATGGCCTCAATGGCGGTCTCGACCGTGGCGTAGCCGGTAATGACGATCACCAGGAGGGATGGGTCCAAGACCCGGAGACGCTGAAGAACCTCCATACCGTCCATGCCGGGCATCTTCAAGTCGAGCAGCACGATAGCCGGCCGGACTTTGGCAAAAATTTCCAGGGCTTCGTCCCCCCGCGCCGCGGTCTGCAGTTGATAGCCCATTCGGCTCAGGATGCGTTCCGAACCCTCCCGGATGTCCCGTTCGTCGTCCACCACCAGTATACGAATCGTTTCGGCGTCTTTATTCACCTGTGGTTCCCTCTGCAATCTTGGAATGAATGGACAGTTCGATGATGAAGGCGGCCCCGCCTTCCGGATTGTTGCGGGCCTCGATCTGACCGCCGTGGGTTTCCACGATCCCATAAACCAGGCTCAGCCCCAGCCCGGTGCCTTCCCCTTCCTCCTTGGTGGTGAAAAAGGGATCGAAGATGTGCGGCAGGATGTTCTCGGGGATGCCCGGCCCTGAATCGGCAATTTCGATACGCACCCGATCGACCTCGGGAAGGTGCCTGGTCCGGATGCGCAATTCTCCCCTGCCGCCCATGGCCTGAGCGGCGTTGAGGAGGATGTTCATGAACAGGTGGTTCAACTGCTGGATGTCACTGTAAACCGGGGGCAAGGCCGGGTCCAGATCCTTTTCAATGATGATATTCTGGAAAAGGGTCTGGTTCTCCAGGAGAAAGATCGTCCTGGAAATGGCCCGGTTGATGTCCTGGGGCCGCATGAGGTGGCGCGTCTGCCGGGTAAACTCCAGCAGTTCCTTGACCGTGTCCCGGCAGCGCTCGGCATCCTCCAGGACCCGCTGGAGGTCTTTCCGGGCGCCCTCTTCCAAGGGGTAGTCCTCGAGGACCAGCCGGGTATAGAGGGTGACTCCGGCCAGAGGGTTGTTGAGCTGGTGGGCCACGCCGGCGGCCAGTTTGCCGAGGGAGGCCATTTTTTCCGACTGCAGCAACTGCAACTGGGTCTTTTCCAGTTCGGCCTTGATGCGCTGCATTTCCCGCAGGTCGTGAAAAAAACCGATGGTGGCCACCTCCCGCTCTCCTTCGTAGACGATGGAGGCGTTCAGGTTGATGGGGATCCGTTCCCCGTTCTTGTGGACCACGTCCGCCTCGTAGTTGCACAGTTTTCCCGGGCCGCCGTAATGTTCGCTGCGCAGCATCTTCATGATCTCATAGGCCCCTTGATCCGGATAGATGTCCCGGATATTCAGGCTTTCCAGCGCCTCTACCTGGGCATACCCGAAAATCTCGGAGGCCATGTTGTTGAAAATCAGGATTTTGCCTTTCTTGTCGGCGGCGATGACGCCGTCGACGGCGCTCATGATCAGATTGCGCAGCAGGGCATTGGAACTCTGCAGTTTTTCCTCGATCTCCCCCCTTACAGGCAGGTCGTAATCCATGCTCACGTAGGCTTCAACCCGGTCGCCGTCATAAATCGGATAGGCGTACAGGCAGGGCATTTTTTCCAGGTCGACGTATTCTTCCGGTTTGGGCTGCAGGGCCGGTCGGCCCGTTTCTTTGGACTTCTGTACGGCACAGTTGAGGCAGGGTTCCGGCCGGTCGTAAAAGACCTGGTGGCAAGGAAGTCCGACCACCTGTTCCTGGCCTTTATTCTCGACGCTTCTGTTGGAGGCCAGTATTTGGAGGTCCGGAGAGATTACGATCAGCCGCCGGCGAAAGGCATCGGCCGCCTTCAACAGGTACTGAATTTCCTTTTCCGAGCGCATGGGGTCCTCCCTTGACCGATCGCGATCGTCTCCTTTTCCTTTTCAGGTTTTATCATATCCGGATTAAATTTCAACAGATATTAGATTTTTACAGCCATTGTCTTGAAAATTTGGCTCTCCCCAAGGCTGAAAAAATCTAATTGGGGTGCGGGGGCTTAGGGGATGTTGAAAACCACTGGCAGATCAATGACTGCCCAACGCCCCTTCCAGCAGTCCGTCGATGGAAGCGTTGAGCTGTTCGTCGCGGGTATGGCGCAGGGCGATGGCCTGGGCCGGGCATTCGGCGGTGCAGATCCCGCAGCCCCGGCAGTCGGCCGGACGGATTTCCGAGACGTGGTTCTCGTTGATGAAGGGCGCGCCGAAGGGACGCTCCGGGCGGGAAAGGATCTTGGCCGCCTGCTGGGCCGCCCCTTGGGCCATGATCAGCGACTCCTTGATGAAGCGGGGGCTGTGGGCCAGGCCGGCCAGATATATGCCCGCTGTGGCGAAATCCATGGGCCGCAGCTTCACATGGGCCTCCAGAAAAAAACCTTCCCCCGTGCAGGGCAGCTTGAGCAGCCGTTCCAGGTCCCGGGACCCCTCTGAGGGTCGAATGCCGGCGCTGAGCACCACCAGGTCCGGCTCCACCCGGAAATCCCGGTGGGCGCTGCGGTCGGTGAAATCCACGGTGAGCCGCCCGCCTTCCAGGAATACCTCGGGGCCTTCCTGGGGGATGTAGCGAAAGAATAGCACGCCGGCCTGACGGGCCTTCAAATAGTAGGTTTCCATGAAGCCGAAGGTGCGCAGGTCCCGGTAGAGGACGATCACCTGGGCCTGGGGATTCAGTTCCTTGAGCGTGAGGCTGTTTTTGACGGCCGCGGCACAGCACACCCGGCTGCAGGCCGGGAAGGTTTCGCTCCGTGAGCCGACGCATTGGATCATGACCACCCGTTTCAACCCGCCGGCCCAGGCCGGGTCCGCGGCCAGGCGCCGGGAGAGCTCGATCTGGGTACAGACCCGCTCGTCCTTTCCGTATAAATATTCCCGGGGTTCGTAGGGCTGTCCGCCGCTGG
>JALOOY010000276.1 GCA_025454185.1 Thermodesulfobacteriota bacterium | reverse complement strand
CAGAGGCACAGAGAACACAGAGAAAAGGGATTTTTCCACTGGCAGGAGATGCCGCCAGTGGAAAACCGCTCGTCGCTTCGCGAACCTAAAATCTACCAGAGGTGGCAGTCTTTCATAAAATCGGTATCTCCCGATTTTATGAAAAATCTACTCCTCTGTGATCTCCGTGCCTCTGTGGTGAATAAGCCTTTGAATTTTGCATCTTAATGGATATTATTTCCGGCGTTCCACCACGAAATCGGCCAAATCCAGCAGGACCTGCTTCTCGGGGCCGGCCGGAAAGATCTTCAAGCAGTCCTGAGCTTGTTTCTTATAATCCAGGGCCTTGTTACGGGTATACTCCAGACCGCCGTATTTCGAGACCAGGTCAAAAACCAGCCGGATGTCTTCGGGTTCGGGTTCCGGCTTTTTTGCGGCCCGTTCCACGGCCCGGCGCTCCTCCGAAGAACAGACGCGCAGGGCCTGGATAACGGGCAGGGTGATCTTGCCTTCCTTGAAATCGTTGGCCACCGTCTTGCCGGTTTCCTGTTCCGAGGCCTCGTAATCCAGCAGATCGTCGACCATCTGGAAGGCGATGCCGATGTCCAGGCCGTATTCGGCCAGGGCCTGCTCCTCGGGTTCGGCTGATCCGCCCCAGATGGCCCCGGTCTGACAGGCCGCTGAAATGAGGATAGCCGTCTTGTTGACCAGGATGTCTTTGTAGGTTTCCTCATCCACCTCCAGGTTATTGGTGTGGATGAGTTCCAGGACCATGCCTTCCGCCATCTGGGTGGTCGTCTGGGACAAAACCTCCAGCAGGCGCAGATTGCCGCTTTCCACGGCCAACGAAAAGGACTTGGACAGCAAAAAATCGCCCACCAGCACCGAGGCCGAATTACCCCAGACCGTATTGGCGGCCGGCTTGCCCCGGCGGGTGGCGGCCTTGTCGATGACGTCGTCGTGAAGCAATGTGGCCGCGTGCAGATACTCGTAAATGGAGGAAAGGGTATAGGCCCGGTCCCCCCGGTCCCCGCAGAGCCGGGCGCAGAGGACGAAGAGCAGGGGCCGCAGCCGCTTCCCCCCGCCCACCAGGATATGGCGGTTGATCTCCCCGATCAAGGGGATGTGGGAGCGGAGGTTCTCCATCAGGTGGAACTCGACTTTGTCGATATCTGGCTGAATTTGCTTGAATAATTCTCCTGATGGGCTCATGGCTTTCCTTTTTCGGCGTTTAGGGGCAGACGGCCGTTTCTACCTGGTTTTCATAACGGAAAAACCCGGGTCTGTCAAAAGATTTTCTAATTTAGGCGGGGGCTGCCAGGCAGGTAATATTGGGAAAAAATCAGGGGAACCTTATTTCGCTCTTGATTTTCTCGGCTAACCAGTGGCGGATCAACGTCTGGTAGGGCATGGATTTGGTGACGGCTAGTTTGCGGATCATCTGGATTTGGATCGGGTCCATCTTGATGGTGACAGTCTTTAATTTTTTTACCCGGGCTCCGGATAAAATCTCATTTTGGAGGTCCGGGTCGAGACTAAAATGAACGGGTTCCTCCATCAATTCCTCCAGAATATCAACATGTTCGTAATAATCGCCCCAATTTTCAAGGCTTTTTTTTGTTTTAGCCATCAGTTCCCTCGCTGCTTTTTGTAATACCTGATTTCCGCCGGTTGCATGTCCCAGCCGGTTATGATGCGCACGAGGCCGTGCGCCTTAACCGCGAAAATAATTGTCAAGTATCGCCCGGCTCCGGTGGATCCGAAAACGGCATAATGGCCCTTCCGGGTCCGCCGGAACAAGGGTTGATCCAGGAAAATCTCTTCCGCTTCTTCCGTCGTGATGCCGTGCCCGAGCTCAAGATGGAGGGCATTGCCTTCGTCCCACTCAAAATCGGATATACGCAATGTTTGCCACCTTCTTTTTAAAGTACTACATAGTATGACTATTTTAATCTAAAAATCAATAAAATTGTGGATTTTGAGAAAATTGAATTTGGTCGGCCCGGCCCCGGGCCGCTTCTTAGCGGTTTTCAAGCAAAAAAAGATGAAGCGGTTGTTTTCTTTATCTCAATATCAAGGGTAAAAAAAGCAGGTGGTTTTCCATCAGACCCGACACTTTGAAATCACCCAACCAGGTTGTTTGGGCCGTGACCGTGTTGTTTCCCGGATCCACGATGCTGGCCAGGGGGACCCAGACGCCTCCCTCCCGGCGATAGATGACCAGCGAAGCTTCATCCATCTCCCGGACATCCCAGTCCGAATAGTGGATCGTAATCGTATAGGGCGCCTGGAGCGGATTGACCAGCGTCCCACCTCCGGTGATTGCGGAAAGGTTAAACTCCATCAAGGAAACAAGGGAGGCGCCCAGAGGTTGGGCGTTTGCGAGGCCGGATAACCCGGGCCTGAAATAGACGGTGGTTTCCTCCCCCACCGAGCCTGGTTGAAAATTCAGGGTCGTCGTGATCGTGCTGGTCTGGAAGGTCAGGGAGTTGCCGGAGGAAGGGATCAAGACGGACATTCCCTCGGTGACGATCTTGCGAATAGCATGGTTGTTGGAGTCCGCCACATAAACATTCAACAGGCTGTCCACGGCCGTGGAGGCCGGCGTATCGAACATGGCGGTACCGCCCTCCTGGAATCCCGCCACCGACCCGGCTATGGTGGTTACTACGCCGGCAGGAGTGATTTTGCGGACCCGGTGGTTGTTCTGGTCGGCTACGTAGATGTTGCCGAGGCTGTCCCGGGCCAATCCTCTGGGAAAGTTGAAGGAAGCGGAGCTCCCCGTTCCATCCTGGCTTCCGGGGGCTCCGGATCCCGCCAGCAGGGTGACCGATCCGGCCGGCGTCAGTTTCTTGATCTGGTGATTTTCCGTATCGGCGACAAAGATCAAGTCCCCGGCGGTAGTGACGGCAATACCCCGGGGCTGATTGAAAGATACGATATTGTAACCCTCCTTGACGGTACTCACTTGGCCGCCAGGGGTAATTTTTCGGATCATGCGGCAGAAGGTATCGGCCACATAGACGTTTCCGGCGCCATCCACGGCAATGCCGATCGGGAAAAAGAAGGAGGCCGCCGGTCCCTGCCCGTCGGAACAGCCCTGCGCCGATCCAGCTAGTGTGGTCACCTGTCCCAACGGAGATATTTTTCGGATTCGGTGATTTTCGGTATCGGTTACATAGACATACCCCCCGGCATCCACGGCCAGGGCCGTTGGGACCCTGAAACTGGCTGCTGCTCCGTTGCCGTCCTGAGAACCCGGACTCCCTGAACCGGCCAGGGTGGTTACCACCCCTCCGGGGGTTATCTTGCGGATTCGGTAGTTGTAGGTATCGGCCACATAAATATTCCCGGTCGTGTCCACCGCCACTCCGTTGGGAAAATTAAAGGAAGCCCCGGTCCCGCTACCGTCCTGAAACCCGGAAGAACCAGAGCCGGCCAAGGTGGGGGCCGGAAAGGTGCCGGGCAGGGGGGTGAGGCTGAACAGGGCTGAAACGAAAAGATCATCGGTAACGGAGAATTGGTAGGGGTTGGCATTCCCGTCGATTTCACCGGTCCAATGATCGAAATAATAGCCGGGATTGGCCTGGGCCGTCAGGGAAACCGAAGAACCGTAGGTATAGGAGCCTCCGCCGCTGATGTAGCCCCCCGGGCTCTGCAAGACACCGACAATATGTTGCATGTCGGCCCGGCGGCCGGCCGCCTCCACCTTCTGGCCGGAGGGGCTTTCGTGGCCGGCCTGGTCCACGGCCGTTACTCTGTATTGAAAGAAGCTGTCCCGGGGCAGGGTCTCCACCCAGGTCGGGCCGGGCAGAGGGGAAGCGTTGATCTTCACAAAGGATTGGCCATAGGCTGCCCGGTAGACATTGTAGCCGGCCAGGTCGGTTTCCCGGGAAGGGTCCCACTCAAGAGTCAGTTGATCCTCTTCCTTTTCCGCGGTAAGGCCCCGGGGCGGGGCCGGAGGCAGGTCCGACGGCGTTACCGGACCGGCTTGGGCCCAGGTCCCTTCCGTCAGATCGTACCCGACGGGCGCCAGACGGTAATA
>JALOOY010000275.1 GCA_025454185.1 Thermodesulfobacteriota bacterium | reverse complement strand
CCGGAAAGGGTTTTTTCCTCCCCCAGGGGGTGCTGCCGGCGGGTCTGGCTGAAGCGCCGGGCCAGGACCTCATCACCGGCATCCAGAAAAAGCACTTCTATGTGATAGCCCCGTCGCCTGATTTCCTGAAAAATTTCCGGAAAGCGGGTCAAAAAATCCTTGCCCCGGAGGTCCATGACCAGGGCGATCTTTAATACCTCCTTCGAGATTTCATCCTTCAGATCTAAAAAACGGGGCAGCAGGGTGGCCGGCAGGTTGTCGATGCAGAAAAAACCGATGTCCTCGAAAGCCTTCAGGGCCGTGCTTTTCCCCGACCCGGACAGACCGGTTATGATGACCAGGTGAATGTTTTTATTGGTTTTACGGGGCATAGCGGCCTTGGTCTCTCTCCTGGTTCGGAGTTGCCGGGCGGCTCTCCCCGGCAGGGAAAGCCTGCCTTCAGGTCAAGTCGTCCTGCTCCCGGATCAATCGTTCCAGAGTTTCCCGGTCCTCCGCCCTGGCCAGCTCTTCCCGGAAAACGGTGTTTTTTATAAACCTGGAAATCTTGGCCAGGGCCTTGAGGTGTTCCCCGGCGGAATTCTCGGGTGCCACCAATACAAAAAAGTAATGGGCCGGTTTGCCGTCCATGGAGTCAAAAGGTATGCCGGACCGGGATCGCCCAAAACTGATGATAATCTGGTCGATATTCTTCAATTTCCCATGGGGGATGGCGAAGCCCTCCCCGATGCCGGTGCTGCCCAGCTTCTCCCGTTCCTTCAAAATGGCCACCAGCTCTGCCTGGGACAACTTCGGGAAAAACGCGGCGATGTTCTGGGCCAGTTCGACAATGACCCCCTCCTTGTCACGAGCGCGCAAGGCGGGGATGATCAGTTCCGGGGTGATAAAGCTGCTGATCCGCATAGTTTTCGGCAGGCCGTCTTTCCTCAACTGGCCGGTTCGATCAGACCGAAATTGCCGTCCTTTTGTTTGTAGAGCACGTTGATCACCCGGGTCTTGGCGTTGGTGAAGACCAGAAATTCGTTACTGGAAAGGCGCAATTGCATGGCCGCCTCCTCCACATCCATGGGCTTGGCAAAAAACCGCTCTTTTTTGATCACCTGGGGGGCTTCGGCCACGGCTTCCTCCTCCCCCGGGAGGGCTTCCTCTTCCTCCGAACGCGGCCGCAACTCGGTTTTATGCTCCTTGAGCCTTTCCCGCTGGCGCTTGATCTGTTTCTCGATTTTGTCCATGACCAGATCGATGGCCGAATAGAGGTCGCCGGTCTCCTCCTGGGCCTTGATTTTGATGCCGTTGGCGTTGATGGTCACGTCGGCCGTGTGGCGAAATTTCTGAACCGAGAGCACCACGTGCACCTCGATCGGCTCTTCCATATACTTCCGGATGCGGTTCAAGCGGGTTTCGGCATAATTCTTCAAATGATCCGAGGGATCCAAATTTCTGAAAGACACGGAAAGTTGCATAAATCCTCCTCCTAAGCGTTGGCGATAATACCCGGGTCATTCATCCAACAGGTCTTCTTCCTCTTCCGGCCCCGAAGCCGCCGGGCTTGGGGGCGACGGCGGGGGGACAAAATTCGGGTTCCTGCGTTTACTGGAAGGCAGGATGGTCAGCAGTTCCCTGTACTTGGCGACGGTGCGCCGGGCGATGTGAATCTTTTCCTTTTGCAGCAGTTCGGTTATTTCCTGATCGCTCAAGGGCCGCCGGGGGTCCTCCCGGGCAATCAGTTGGCGGATTTTCTCCTTGACGCTCTCGGAGGCCACGGTCTCCCCGTTGGCCCCGGGCAGGGAACTGTTAAAAAAATATTTCAACTCATAGATGCCCTGGGGGGTATACACATATTTATTGGTCGTGACCCGGCTGATGGTGGATTCGTGCATCTGCACGTCTTCGGCCACGTCCCGCAAAATGAGGGGTTTCAAGTGGGAAATGCCGTAGTCGAGAAAGGGGCGTTGAAATTTGAAGATGCTTTCGGTTACGCGGTAGATGGTCCGCTGTCGCTGCTGAATGCTTTTGATCAGCCAGAGGGCCGACCGTAATTTTTCCTGAATATAGTCCCGGGTCCCTTCCGGGACGTCGTTTTTCCGGCTCAGGGCCTGCCGGTAGAAAGAATTGATCCGCAGCCGGGGCAGGCCGTCGTCGTTGAGGACGATGATGTATTCCTCGCCCACCTTGTAGACAAAAATATCCGGGCTGATGTATTGCGGTTCTTCGATGCTGAAGGCCCGCCCGGGTTTGGGATCCAGATGCAGGATGAGCTGGACCGCCTGACCGATCTCCTCCGGCGGGGCCTGCAGAACCTTGGCCAGGCCGGCGTAATTCTTGTTCTCCAGGTAGCCCATATGGTTTTCCAGGATTTCCTCCACCCAGGGCGGAGAGCCGTAGAGGGTGCGGGCCTGGATCAGCAGGCATTCCTTCAGGTCCCGGGCGGCCACCCCCGGCGGATCAAACTCCTGGATGCGGCGCAGCGTTTCGGCCACCCGGGCCTGGTCAGCCGGGACGGCGGCCGCAATGTCATCGACCGTGACGGTCAGGTACCCGTTTTTATCCAGATTGCCGATCAACTCTTCGCCGATGCGCTGGTCCTCCGGGGAAAGGTTAGACAGGGAAAGCTGCCAGAGCAGATGATCGTTCAGGGACGTCTTGCGGGACAGGATGTTTTCGAAGGACGGGAGTTCCCGGTCTTCCCCGCCCCCTTCGTGGCGGGGCGAGCTGTAATCGTTTAAATAGTTGTCCCAGTCCATATCCTCCAGGGCCCGCTCGGAGATGGCCACTTCGCCGACGGGGGCCTCCGCTTCAGGAGCCGGCTCTTCGGAGGTCCCCTCCGAAGGCCCGTATTCCTGTTCCTCTCCGGCGCTTTCCTCCAGAATCGGGTTGGCTTCGATTTCCTGGTGCAGGGTCTCGAGCAGTTCCAGCCGGGAAAGCTGCAGCAGTTTGATCGCCTGCTGCAATTGCGGCGTCATGATCAACTGCTGGGAAAGCTTCAACTGTTGTTTGATTTCCAGGGCCATATTAGTGGAGTTTGAACTTTTCTCCCAAATAGATTTTCTTGGCCAATTCGCTTTCCGCCAGGTCCTGGGGGGTCCCCTCCTGGAGGATCACCCCCTCATGGAGAATGTAGGCCCGATCGCAGACGGAAAGGGTTTCCCGCACATTGTGGTCGGAGATCAGGACCCCGATGTTTCTTTCCTTCAACTGCCGGATGATATGCTGAATATCGTTGACGGCCAGGGGGTCGATACCGGCAAAGGGCTCATCCAGCAGCATGATCTGGGGCGAGGTGACCAGGGCCCGGGTTATTTCCACCCGGCGCCTTTCCCCCCCGGAAAGCGAGAAGGCTTTGTTCCGAGCCAGGTGAGCGATCTTCAATTCCTGGAGCAGGAAGGCCAGCCGTTCCTCCCGCTCCGGATGGGACAGATCCAGGGTCTCCAGAATGGCCATAATATTTTCCGCCACAGTCAGCTTGGTAAAAATCGAAGGCTCCTGGGGCAGATAATTGATGCCCTTGCGGGCCCGCTGATACATGGGCAGGTCCTTGATATCCTCCCCGTCAAAGAGGATTTGCCCCTGATTGGGCCGGGTCAGACCCACGATCATATAGAAGGTGGTGGTTTTCCCGGCCCCGTTGGGGCCCAGCAGGCCGACGATTTCGCCCTGGGCCAGGTGCAAGGATACCCGGTTGACCACGGTCTTTTTGTGGTAAATCTTGATCAGGTCTTGCACGGCCAACTGCTTCATGGGACGGGTTACTTTTTTTCATCCTGATGGATCACCGCCTGAACGCGGTTTGCGCCCTTGCTGGTAACCAGGCTGCGGTTTTCCTTGATCCAGACGGTGATCTCCTCCCCCTTGACCAGGTTTTTCCCCTGCCAGACCTTGGGGTTCCCGGACAGGATGATCTTCTGATCTTCGTTGTAAAAAGTGGCCGTGTCTCCGGTGGCCACGTCCTCACCCTGGACGATCTTGACTTGGCCGGTGGCGATGATTTTATCGATTTTGTTGTTCTGTTGGGCCGGCTTTTTATCGGGTACCCGGGAGGC
>JALOOY010000274.1 GCA_025454185.1 Thermodesulfobacteriota bacterium | reverse complement strand
AGTTCGTCTCCGTCAGCAATGGGACACGGGGTGAACTTATCATCTTTTTTTAACATTCTTTTCAAGCAGTATTTATCTCACATGAGAATGGCAGCCCAGAGGCGGGCGGGGATTAACCCCGCCCCTACGACAGAGCCTTTAAGCTTCTACGCCGAACGGTATTTTCGCATTGATTCGATGTTGGACGTTCGATGTTCGATGTTGGACGTTCGTCTTTTTCCCCCTGTTACAACTGCCCAATCAACCCGATCATCTCCCGCACCGCCTGATCCAACCCCACGTAGATGGCCCGGGCCATGATGCTGTGGCCGATGCTGTACTCCTCGATTTCCTCCATTCCGGCAAAGCGCTTGATATTGACGTAGTTCAGCCCATGTCCGGCGCTGACTTTCAGGCCCAGTCCGGCGGCCTGTTCGGCCCCTTCCCGGATGCGCTCGAAGCGTTTCACGGCTTCCTTTTCGTTACGGGCGTTGGCGTAATGGCCGGTGTGGAGCTCCACGATGTCGGCCCCCACATCCCGGGAGGCCTGGATCTGGGCCGGTTCGGCGTCGATGAAGAGGCTCACGTCGATGCGGGCTTTATGAAACCGGCTGATTATTCGGGCAAGGTTCTTTTGCTGTTTGACGATCTCCAGTCCTCCCTCGGTGGTCAGTTCCTGCCTTTTTTCCGGCACCAGCGTGACGAAATCCGGCTTGACCTTCAGGGCGATGCGGATGATCTCCTCGGCGGCGCCCATTTCCAGGTTCAACCTGGTCTGAACCGTTTCCCTAAGCAGACGCAGGTCCCGGTCCTGGATATGCCGCCGGTCCTCGCGTAGATGGACAATAATGCCTTCGGCCCCGGCCAGTTCGGCGAACCCGGCGGCCAGGACCGGATCGGGTTCGCTGCCCCGGCGGGCCTGACGCAGGGTGGCCACGTGATCTACGTTGACGGCCAAACGCGCTTTGGTCATAGAAATATTCCTCCTTTGTTCTCTTCCCATTCGTTCCACGATCTCCCCGGTGCGGAGTTCCATAATGCGCGCCTCTGCGGGAGACCGTTCATGATCATAGCCCTGCAGGTGCAGCCAGCCGTGGGCGATCAAGGCGGCCAGCCGCTCGTTCAAGGACAGGCCCGCCTCTTGGGCCTCCCGGGCCGCTGTTTCCGTGGAAACCACGATATCGCCCCAGAGTCCCCGGTTCATCTCCCCGAACGGCCCCTCCCGCAGGGAAAAAGCCAGCACGTTGGTGGGGCCGCTGCGCTGCCGATAGCGGCGGTTGTAGCGGCTAATTTCCCGGTCTTCCACCAGCAGCAGGCTGACTTCCCCCGTTTGCGGTTCCAAGGCCCGCCGGAAGGAGGTCCCCATCTTTTCCACCTGGGCGGGGCTGATCCGTTTCTGGCGGTTGTCGATCCGTATCCTCATGAGCTTTCTTCCTCCCCGGAGCGGCTTTCGTCGACGGACCTGGATACTCGATCCGCTGGTGAAAGATTCCGTTCAATATCTTGACAAAGCTGTCGGCGATCTGGTTCAAGTCTTTCAGGGTCAGTTCGCATTCATCCAGTTGCCCGTCCACCAGGACCTGGTTGATGATGCGGTGCACCAGGCCCTGAATCCGGGAAGGGGTCGGATCGACCAGGGTCCGGGAAGCGGCCTCGATGGCATCGGCCAGCATGACCAGCCCGGCTTCCTTGGTCTGCGGCTTGGGGCCCGGATAGCGAAAGTCCTCAATGGAGACCGCCCCCGGATCGCCGCCCTTGAGCTCCAGGGCCTTCTGGTAAAAATAAGAGATCAAGCTGGTCCCGTGGTGCTGTTGGATGATATCGATGATCGGCTCCTCCAGCTTGGCCTGGCGAGCCATTTCCGTGCCGTCCTTGATGTGGGAGATGAGGATCAGACTGCTCATGGAAGGGGCCAGTTTTTCGTGCTTGTTCTCCCCGCCGCTTTGGTTTTCAATGAAGTAGAGCGGTTTCTGCGTCTTGCCGATGTCGTGATAATAGGCGCTGACCCGGGCCAGCAGGGATTTGGCCCCGATGGCCTCGGCCGCCGCTTCCACCATGTTGCCCACAATGATGCTGTGGTGATAGGTCCCCGGGGCCTGAACCATCAATTCCCGCAGCAGGTGCTGTTCCAGGCTGGCCCGTTCCAGGAGACCCATTTCCGTGGTGTAACCGAAAATCCGCTCCACCAGCGGACTGAACCCGGTCACCACCACTCCGGTCAGGACCCCCCCGGAGAAGCTGAAGATCATGTCGACCAGCGTTTCCCAGGCGAAAAAATCATCCTGCCGCAAGCGCAGGGCGGCCAGGCTGATCAGGTTGATCAATCCGAGAATCAACCCCAGCCGAATGAGGTCCCAGCGTTTATGGGCAATGCGCTGGCTCTGCGAGGACCAGAGACCGGCAATGGCAAAATAGAGGGCCATTCCCGGTCCCCCTTCCAGAAAAAGCGCTACCAGGGAAGCCTGAACCAGGGTGAAGAGGATGCTGATCGGTGCCCCTAGGACCAGACTGATCATCATGGGGGCGGCGGCCAAGGGGATGGCCAATAAGGCGCTGCGGGGGTTGACGGCCGGGACCCCGCTGACCAGGATCTGGCTCACCAGGTCCGCGGTGCGAATGCTCAGAAAAGAAATGGCCATCAAAGCGGTCAAAAAGGCCAAATCCCGCCGGTTGTCGACCGGCATCCGACAGCCGGAGATGATCATGCGGTAGGCCGTAAAGAAAAACAGGCCCAGCAGGCAGGCCAGTCCCACGGAGGCAGCCAGCATATCCAACCCCTGCTGCTGCCCGGTTTGCCGTTGGAGTTTGACCAGGGCGGCCTCACCGATCCTTTCTCCTTCCCGAACGATGATTTCCCCCTTTTTGATCTTAAAAAAAACCGGCCGGGTCTGTTGCAGGGCCTTTTCCCGCCGCAGACCCGTCTCTTTCTTGTTCAGGGCCAGATTCGGCACCATCAGCTTTTGGGCCAGGGTAATCGTCACCCGCCGCGACTCGCCCCGGATTCCGGTAAGCAGGTAGGCCGCCTGTTTTTCCAGACGGTCCCGGGCTTCATCCAGGTCCGGAAACCGTTCCACGTCCTTGACCTGGATCTCGGTTCCGGAGGGCAGCTTGCGGATGACAATGCCTTTACCCTGGGCGTTCATCAGGGCCAGTTTGTTGCCCACCACCCCCACGGCCATTACGGACTGAATCATCCGGTTCAGTCCTTCTTCCAGGGCGCTGGAAAAACGATGTTGACTCAGGACCTGGAATTCGGACGGCATGATTTCGATTCCCCAGGCCTTTTCCATTTTCGACCGGGTTTCCGCCGCCGACCCCCTGGTGTTTTCCCGCAAGGCTTTCTCATCTTCCCGCGCCGTTTGAAAAGCCTGCGTCACCCGCCGCTGCAGGGCCGGGCCGGCTTCTTCATCAAAATCGTAGACATCCGCGGCCGATTGAGCCGCTTCCTTCTTTTTTTGCTCCGTCGCCTCTTCGTCTTCCACCAGTTCGTTCTGCTTGGCCTTCAAATCAAAGGGCGCAATCTCTCCCAATTGATAGGTTCGGGTGGGGATGATCAGGCTGGGGGCGTCCACCACCATGATCAGCAGGCAGAGCAGGACCAGCAGCGAGGATTTGCCCCGGAGCAGACCCCTTATTTTTTCACCGGTCAGCCGCAACCGGTCCTTCCAGGGTGGGGCCTCGTTGCCCTCCCGGGGGGAAATCCGGAAATGTTTATGTTTGCGATCGCGGTCGGAACGTTCCACAGGGCGGACTTAGCCTTTCGGTAAGCGGGACGCGGCCCCCCGCTTTTCCATTTCTTCGTAGGCCTGAATGATCTCCTGCACCAGCGGGTGGCGGATGACATCTTTCTTGGTAAAATAGACGA
The DNA here is from genome assembly GCA_025454185.1 of Thermodesulfobacteriota bacterium. Classification (GTDB taxonomy): domain Bacteria; phylum Desulfobacterota; class RBG-13-43-22; order RBG-13-43-22; family RBG-13-43-22; genus JACRCK01. Next base: position 220 of record JALOOY010000274.1, on the reverse strand, counting down.
TGCCGATGCCCTGGATGCCTTCCAGGATGCGTTGGGCTTCCACCAACCCGGACACTTTCCCTTCCGGCAGGTCGATCTGGGTCACATCTCCGGTAATGACCGCCTTGGAGCTGAAACCCAACCGGGTTAGGAACATCTTCATCTGTTCCGACGTGGTGTTCTGGGCCTCATCCAGGATGACAAAGGAGTCATTGAGGGTCCGTCCCCGCATGAAGGCCAG
>JALOOY010000273.1 GCA_025454185.1 Thermodesulfobacteriota bacterium | reverse complement strand
ACCGCCACTGTTCATGGACTTCCGCCTGGACCTGTTCCACGCCCTTCAGGACCTCCCGCCCCCGGCTCCGGCCCTTTTTCCGGACCTCCTCCAGCAGGCCCAGCATCTGTCTCTTGATGGTTACCAGATAATCGGAGGCCTCCTTATACGTTGCCGCCAGGACGCGCTTCCGCTCCTCGGGCAGGGCCTCCCGGGCGGCCGCCACTTCCTGTTCCAGTTCGGCCAGGCGGGCTTCCTTTTGCCCGATCACTTCCAGGGCCGCTTCATATTCCCGACGCCGGTCGTTCAGATCCAGGATCAGCCGGTCCAGTTCCACCTTCTGCCCTCCCAGGAGCTCGCGGGCCCGGGCCACCACCCCGGGATCCAGCCCGTACTGGCCGGCCACCTCCAGGGCGTGGGAGAGCCCCGGCTGGCCGTTTTTCAGCCGGTACAGGGGCTTCAGCGTCTGCGGATCGAATTCCATGGCCGCGTTCACCATGCCTGGGGAGCGCTCCGTGAAGACCTTGATGCCGGTCAGATGGGTGGTGGCCAGGACCAGGGCCCCCTGCCCCCGCAGACGATCCAGAACGGCGCTGGCCAGGGCCGCGCCCTCGTCCGGATCGGTGCTGGTCCCCAGTTCGTCCAGCAGGACCAGGGTCCCTGCCCCGGCGTTTTTCAAAATGGCCGAGATATGCCGGATATGGGCAGAAAAGGTAGACAGACTGGATTCGATAGACTGTTCGTCCCCCATGTCCACCAGCAGATTTTCGATGAGCGGGAAGACGGATGTATCCCGGGCCGGCACCGGCAGACCGGACAAGGCCATCAGGGTCAGCAGGCCCACGGTCTTCAAGGCCACGGTCTTCCCGCCGGCATTGGAGCCGGTAATCACCATGACCCGGTCTTCACCGCCCAGTTCCAGGTCCAGGGGCACCAGGGCCGGTCGCGACTCCTGCCGTTGAAAAGACAATTCCAGCAAAGGGTGCCGTCCCTGGAGCAGCCGGATCGATCCCCCCGGGGCCAGGCGGGGCGGTTCGCTGTGCAGTCGATCCGCCAGGGAGGCCGCGCCCTGGAGCAGATCCAGGGCAATCACCACCGTAAGACCCCCCTCCAGTTCACCGGCGATTTCCCGAATCCGGGCCGAAAGGTCCCGCAGGATGCGGTTTTCTTCCGCCTTCTGCTCGGCCGTCAGGTTTTCCAGTTCATTGGAAAGCTGAATGATGGCCAGCGGCTCCACAAAGGCCGTTTCTCCCGAGCGGGACACGTCGTGCACCACACCCCGGATCTGTTTCCGGGACTCCATGCGCACCGGTATGACCCAGCGGCCGGAACGCTGGGTGATGAAATCGTCTTGCAGCAGAGGCGCCAGTTGGTGGTCCTGGATCAGTTCGGTCAGTTGCTTGCGGATCCGGGCCTCCACCTGACGGACCTGGGCCCGCAGCTCCGCCAGCAGGGGGGAGGCCTGGTCCCGGATGTTCCCCTCCTCATCCAGCGAAAGGTTCAGGCGCCGGAACAGCTCCGGATGGTCCCGCAAACCGGCCAGCAATTCCTGCAGCCGGGGCAAATCAGGACGCGCCTCCAGGGCGCTGCGCAGGTCGCCGATCATCTGCAGGACCGGGATAAAGGCCGCCAGTTCCAGGGGCTCCAGGATGGCCCCCTGGGGCCGCACCCGGTGCAGCAGGGGGGTCAGGTCCTCAAAAGGCGCAAACGGCAGGGGGCTTCCTTCCCGGTGCAGCTTGCGGATCTCCTCGATCCGGGCCTGCCGTTCCAGGATCTCCGCCGCTCCGTCCAGGGGCCGGATGGCCAGGACGGCCCGGCGGGAAGGTTCGCTGTGGGTAACATCGGCGATCAGACGCAGGAGTTTGGGGAATTCCAGTTGTTCCAGAGTGGCAGCGGCAATCATTTACGGCTCCGCTCCCCGAGGAGCCGCAGGGGCACGATCAGGGTAAAAAAAGGCAGCAGGTACATGGCCGCCAGGGTCGGGGACAAGGGGCCGAAAAACCGTGCGGAAAATACCACCACCAGGATATTGTTCACATAGGCCAGTGACACCGCCTGGGCCAGACGCAGGCTCACTTCCTGGCCCCAGGACAGCCCCCAGCCGACCCCGTGAAAAATAACGGCCAAGAGGTAGGCGATCAGGGCGGCGTGCAGCAGCTCCTGGGGCCGGGCCTGAAAAAAGGCCTGATAGCGGGAAAAAACCGCCAGGTTGATCAGGGCGAAAAAGACCAGGGACAGAGGGTAGCGCACCCGGCTGATGCGGTCCGTGAAGGCCGGACTGATTTTTTTCATGACCAGGGCCAGGAAGGCCGGCAGAAAAATGATCAGGGCCAGGACCCGGAACATGGCCGAAAAGGACAGGCGCAGTTCCTCCCCGGCCAGCAGCTTGACCAGCAGGGGCAGGGAAAAGGGCACCACCAGGGAGGTCAGGACTACCAGTCCCAGCACCAGGGGCGTCTGGGCCCCCACCAGACCGGAGATGAAAGGCGCCACCACACCGGTGGAAATCCCGCTCAGGAGCAGCACCGGCAGGGCGTATTCCGGCCGGAACCGGGAAAAAAGAAAATAGAGCGCTACCGGCAGCGCCCCCAGTTTGACGACGCTCATCAGGACCAGGACCAGGCTGTGCCTTTTCCAGGAAGACCAGACCTCCCGGGGATTAAGTTGCAGAAAGCTCAAGAAAAGGAGGCTGATGAGAAAGACCGTCAGCAGCGGAGCCAGAGGCGCCCCCAGGTCGGGCCAGGCCAGGGCCAGACCCAGGGAGCCGAAGACCGTGATCAGCAGCAGGATGTCTTTGATATTAAGCATATAAAAGTATAGGTGGAGCGGTTTCGGTCTGTCAAACAAAAACCCCGGGAATCCCTGCTGATCCCTGCCGGAGCCCGGCTTGATACGAAAATACCGTTCGGCGTTCGGCGAACGAGTTAAAGACAGAATTCGCCTGCTCCGTGGGTGCCCGCCCCACGCCGGGAGGAAAGATAAAAAATCTTTATTGATATTTATGTCAATCTTCACTATATTCGTGGCCATCAGGGATCTGACGACTTTCCTTTTTCTCAGGAAGCCCTTACTCACCGAAAACAAGGAGAAACTCATGGAAGACCAGATTTGGCACAAATATAAATGGCCGCCCGAAGTACCCCATACCCTCTCATACGAGCCCCAGCCCCTTTTCAAGGTCCTGGACGAAACGGCCGGCAAATACCCCAACCGTCCCTATACCATCTTTGCCGACCACGAGCAGACCTACCGGCAGATCCGGGACATGGCCGACCGGGTGGCCGCCTTCCTGGTCCAGAAAGGGATCAAACCGGGGGAGCGGGTGGCCCTGTTCCTGCCCAATGTCCCCCACTTTCCGGTGGCCTTTTTCGGGGCCCTCAAGGCCGGGGCCGTGGGCGTTACCTGCAATCCCCTGTACAAGGCCAACGAACTGAACTTTCAGCTCAAAGACTGCGGGGCCCGGGCCCTCTTCGTCCTGGATCATCCGGTGATCTACCCCACCGCCCTGGAAGCCCTCAAGGGCACGGACGTCCAGACCGTCGTGGTCTGCACGGTCAAGGATTTCCTGCCGCCCCTCAAGGGTCTGCTCGGCAGCCTGCTCGGCAAAATCCCCAAGGCCCCGGCCCTGGATCCGAATCATATCCCCTTCAAGGAGATCCTGAAAACCGCGCCCAACCCGCCCCAATTAAAAATCGATCCGGTAGAGGACCTGGCCCTGATTTTGTACACGGGGGGGACCACCGGGGTGCCCAAAGGGGCCTCGCTGACGCACAACAACATTTACTCCAACCTGATGATGATCGACGAGTGGGCCCGTCTGGAACCCAAGGGCGGCGGCCCGACGTTCAAGGTGTCGGAAACGGAACAGACCTTCATGGGCGTGCTGCCCTGGTACCATTCCTATGGGTTGACCCTGACGCTGATGGCCTGCTGCGCCAGCGGTTTCCGGGTGGTCTGCGTCCCCGATCCCCGGGCCGGCAACCCACCCTTCAGCGAAGTGCTGCGCCTGATTCAGAAGTACAAGGTCACCATCCTCCACGGCGTGCCGACCCTGTACAGCGCTATTATCCATCATCCCCTGGTCAAACAGTTCG
>JALOOY010000272.1 GCA_025454185.1 Thermodesulfobacteriota bacterium | reverse complement strand
AAGATCAAACAGTGCGTCGGCTGCTTCACCTGCTGGACCAAGACCCCCGGGGTCTGCATCCATCAGGACGACATGACCAACGAATTATACCCCAAGTGGCTGGCCGCCGACCTGGTGGTTTACGCCTTTCCTCTGTACCATTACACCGTCAGCGCCGCCATGAAAACCTTCATCGAGCGCACCCTGCCGGTGGCCCTTCCTTTTTTTGAGCAGGGAGAGGCGGAGACTTATCATCCGCTGCGTCACGATTTTCCCAAGGTAGTGGTCCTGTCCGTAGCCGGCCTGCCGGAGATGTCCGTTTTCGACCAGCTCTCCGCCTATGTTCGCTTCCTTTTCGGATATCTGTCCAAAACATTGGTGGCCGAATTGTACCGGCCCGCGGCCGAAAGCCTGACCACCTCCTTTTTCAGGGAAAAGGCCCGGGAAATCCGGGAGGCCTTTGTCCAGGCCGGCAGGGAGATCGTCCGGGACGGTTCCGTTTCACCGGCAACCATGGCCCTTCTGACCCAGGACTATATTCCGGACAAGGAAATGTTCACCCGTATGGGAAACGTTTATTGGAAAACCTGCATTGCGGAAGGGGTGACGCCCCGGGAATTCGAGGAAAAGGGTCTGATACCCCGGGCGGACTCCATTGAAACTTTTTCCCTGTTCCTGACCATGGGCTTTAACCCCGCCGGCGCGGGGGAAACGCGGGCAATCCTGCAATTTAATTTTTCAGGGGACCAGGAAGGCTCTTGCCATTTCCGAATTGCCGATGGCCGGATCGAAGCCTATCCGGGGTCGGCCGACCAACCCGACCTGACCATCGAAACCCCTTTCGAAGTCTGGATGGACATCATGACCGGCAAGGCCGACGGCCAGCAACTATTCATGGAACAGAAATATAAAGCAAACGGCAACCTGTCTCTGCTGATGGGAATGAACCAGTTTTTTGGGAAATAGGATGATTCAGACGACCTATTCGGGAAACAACTAAATGAAAGAAGGCCGTAAGACCAAAGCGAACCTGACCAGGAGTTGGCGGAACTGCGCCGGAGGATCGTTGCCTTGGAAAAATCGGAAATCCCTTTTTTTACCCCTTCAGGCCCTGTGCACCGCCAAGCAGGCATTCCCCCCGCCAAACGTAAACCCGGTCATCAGACCTCTCTCCACCTTTCCGGGTCGGGACGGAATAAACCTCCGATCCCAGCGGCTGCCCGGGATCAGCTCTGCGGGATTAATCGTGGGCGGGATCACCTGGTCGCGGATGGACAGGAGCAGCAGGGCCAGGCGCAGGGCCCCGCTGCCGGCGTATTCCCCGGCGAAGTATTTGAGAGGGGTGAAAGGGATTTGGGGCAAGGCGTCGCCGAGGAGGTCCTGGAGGACTTGGAATTCGACGGGGTCCAGCTCCCGGGAGAAATTGGCGGACAAGCTGATCAGGTCCGGAGGCCGGCTTTCGCCGTTTAGCAAAGCGAGGCAATCGCGGACGGCCCGGCCCATGGATTGGGCTTCGGCTTCGAAATGGCCGGGGCGAGTGACCCCGCTGTTCAGGGCCGCGCCGACGATCTCTCCGTAGATTGTGGCCTTGCGGGCCAGTGCGTCCTCGAGGCGCTCCAGCACCAGCACGCAGGCCCCTTCGCCCATAATCATCCCTTTGCCGATTATCGGCTCCGACGACGGATTGAGGGCCTTCACCGCCGAAAAGGCGTGCATCACGATAGGCGAGAGCTCATCCACCCCGCCCACCAGCATGGCCTCCGCCTGTGCGGATCGGAGCAGTCCGCAGGCGTAGTCGACGGCCAGCTCGGCCGAGATCAGGTTCTGGCAGAAGGTGGTGATCGGGCCCCGCAGCCGGTGGTGCAGACTGATGTGGCTGCCGGCCGTATTGGGAACCGTGTCGGCGAAGAGGAGCGGGTTGGCCCCGGTAGGGCCGCCCTCCATGAAGCTCACGAAATACTCGTCGGTGAGCCCGGAATTGCCGTAGCCCGTGCCGACGACGACGCCGATCCGGTCCCGGTTGGCGTCGTCGACCAGCAGGTTGCTGTCCTTAAGGGCCTCCAGGCTGGCCACTACCGACAGGCGGGAGGAGCGCCCCATCTTCCGGTAGACCAGGGGCGACAGGAAATCCTTGGGCTTAAACCCCCGGACCTCGCCCCCGAAATCGACGGCCGTTTCCAAAGGGGGAAATTCTCCTATCTTCTTGATCCCCGATCGGCCCTCCAGGTAATTCTTCCAGAACTCCTCCCGGGAGTTTCCCAAGGAGCCGATGATCCCGATGCCGGTAACGACGATCCTTGTGGAGTTCATCCCATCCTCGCCACGATCAGGGAGCTGTTGTTCCCGCCGAAGGCAAAGGCGTTGCACAGAACGATGTCCACGTTTTTTTCCCGGGCCTCGTTGAAAACCACGTCCAGATCGCAGGCCGGGTCCCGTTCCTGGAAGTGGAGGGTGGGAGGGAGCTTTCCGCTGCCTATGGCCAGCAGGGCGGCCTGCACGCCCAGCACCCCGGCCGCGCCCAGGCAATGACCGATGGAGGACTTGATGGAGGTGACGGGGATGTCGTAGGCCCGGGGCCCGAAAACCAGCTTGACGGCCTTGGTCTCGATGGGGTCGTTGACCGGGGTGGCCGTCCCGTGGGCGCTGATAAATTCCACGTCCGCCTCGGTGATCCCGGCGCCGTTGATCGCCCGGCGCATGGAGAGGGCGGCGCCGTAGCCCTCCGGATGGGGCGCCGTAATGTGATGGGCGTCCCCGGCTGTACCGTAGCCCATAATCTCGCCGTAAATGCGTGCGCCCCGGGCTTGTGCCCTATCCAGAGGCTCCAGGATCAGGACCCCGGCCCCCTCGCCGAGGGAAAGCCCCTGACGCAGCCGGTCAAAGGGCCGGCAGGGCTGCGGGTCCATGGCCTTCAGGGCGTTGAACCCGGAAAAGGTCAACTGAGAAAGGGATTCGCTCCCGCCGGTGACGGCCAGATCGACCCGTCCTTCCTTGATCCAGTCGCAACCCAGTCCGATGGCCGTCACTGTGGACGAGCAGGCCGTGTCGATGGTGGCCCGGGGTCCGGTCAAACCGTAGCGGTTGCCGACCTGGTCGGTAAGGCTGCAGAAGGGGAAGGACAGCAAGTACGAGGGATGTCTTTTCGTTTGCCGCTGAAAAAGTTCCTGGCGAAAAATCTCGGTGGGATAAATGCCGCCGGCGCCGGCCCCCATGACCACCGCCGTGCGCTCCGGGGCCTCGAACCCTTTGGTCCAGCCGCTGTCTGCTACGGCCTCCCTGGCCGCGATCAGGCCCAGCACATCGGCCCGGGACAGCCTGCTGAGTTCTTTCCGGGTGAAATAATCGCTTCCCCGCAGCCAGCGGGCCTGGGCCGCGATCTGCACCCGGAACCCGGAGGCATCAAAGAGGTCCACCGGGCCGATACCCGTTTTTCCTGAGACCAGAGCCCGCCAGAATTCCTCCCGGTTGCGGCCGATGGAGGCCGCCACCCCCATTCCGGTTACCGCCACCCTTCTCGGCTTCATCGGAGTTCCCTTTTTCTTTCTCGAAAAGGCAAAAAGAAAACCCCCTTATTCCGTCGCGTCCGTCGCGGCCAGAAAATGGAGCGCAAAACCATGATACTGATCTGATAGGTATCGGCCACCGGCCGGTAATGGGAAGCCTGGCCCTCCCGGCTGTATATGGCCGGGATGGGCAGGGAGGCAATGCGGGCCCCTTTCTTGGCCAGCCGGATCAGCAGTTCCGTTTCCAGAGCGAAGCCGTCGGCCCCCAGGGTCAGGCCCTGCAGGCCGCGGGCCTGATAGAGCCGAAAACCGCTCTGGGAATCCGGGATATATTGCCCGGTGGCCCAGCTCAGGCAATAGGTGCCCACCAGATTGGGATAATAGCGCAGGCGGGGGATCTGTTCCCGGTTGCCCATGCGCGAGCCGATGATGACTTCCCCGGCCCCGCGTCGGTAGGCCTCCAGGAACAGGGGCAGGCATTCGGGGTCATGCTGGCCGTCCCCGTCCATGGTCAGGATCGCCTCGGGTCCTTCTTTTAACAGGACTTCAAAACCCCGTTTCAGGGCGTGCCCTTTGCCCCGGTTGGTCTGACCGGA
>JALOOY010000271.1 GCA_025454185.1 Thermodesulfobacteriota bacterium | reverse complement strand
CTGCACGCATCCCTGCGAGGGGGTCTGCCGCCGGGGAGAAATCGAGGAACCCATCGCCATTCGGGACCTGAAACGCTTCGTGGCCCATTATGAAGCCGAGACCGGGCCGGTCCCGCTCCCGGCCCCGGCCGAAAAGAAAACAAAGCGGGTGGCCGTGATAGGCTCCGGGCCGGCCGGGTTGGCCTGCGCCTATTATCTGGCCCGGCAGGGGTATCCGGTAACCGTTTTCGAGGCCCTGCCCAGGGCCGGGGGCATGCTGACCGTGGGCATCCCCAACTACCGGCTGCCCCAGCGGGTGATCGACCGGGAGATCGAGGCCATCCGGCGGCTGGGCGTAACCATCGAGCTGAACACCCCCATCGGGCCGGGTCGTACGCTCGAACACCTCAAGGCCGAAGGGTATGAAGCGGTCTTCACGGCCATCGGGGCCCACCAGGGTCTCCGGCTGGGCGTAGCAGGGGAGGACCTGGACGGGGTCCTGCCCGGGGTGGACCTGCTGCGGCAGGCAGCCCTCGGCGAGCCGGTGGAGGTAGGCCGGCGGGTGGCGGTTGTGGGCGGCGGCAATGTGGCCATCGATGCCGTGCGCACGGCCCTGCGGCTGGGGGCCGAGGAGGCCCTGGTCCTGTACCGGCGGACCCGGGAAGAGATGCCGGCCTATGCGGAGGAGATCGAGGAGGCCCTGGAAGAAGGGGTGGAGATCCGTTACCTGACCGCGCCGGTACGTTTGTTGGGCGAAAACGGAAAACTCCGGGCCGTGGAATGCCTGCGTATGGAATTGGGGGAACCCGATGAATCCGGCCGCCGAAAACCGGTGCCCGTGGCGGGATCGGAATTCCAAATCCCGGTGGATACCTTGATCACGGCCATCAGCCAGCGGCCGGACGTGGGGAAACTGCAGGTCCCGGCCGCCCTGGGGGTTTCCCGGCAGGGGACTCTGCAGGTGAATCCAGTTACCCTGCAAAGCGATATCCCCTGGATTTTTGCCGGCGGGGACGCGGTGCTGGGGCCCCAGACCGTCATCGAGGCCATCGCCCAGGGCAAGGAAGCGGCCGTCTCCATCGACCGTTTTCTGCTGGGGCAGGATTTGACCATAGGCCGGGAAAAGACCTTCGAGATCGCCGAGCCGGAGATGACCGGCATCCTGCGGGAACCCCGCTGCCGGCCCCGGCTGCGCGATCCCCAGGTGCGGCGGCGGGATTTCGAGGAAGTGGTCCAGGTGCTCACCCCGGAGGAGGCGCAGGCCGAAGCCGGCCGCTGCCTGGCCTGCGGCATCTGCTCGGAGTGCTACCAGTGCCTGGAAGTCTGCCAGGCCGGGGCCATCGACCACGCCCTGACCGGGGAGCGGGTAACCCTGCCGGTGGGGGCGGTGATCGCTTCTCCCGGTTTCGAGATCTTCGATGCCCGGCTGAAGGAAGAATACGGGTACGGGCGCTACCCCAACGTCCTCACCAGCCTGGAGTTCGAGCGGGTCCTGTCGGCCTCCGGCCCCTTCGGCGGGCACGTTCAAAGACCCAGCGACGGCCGGGAACCGAAAAAGGTGGCCTGGATCCAGTGTATCGGATCCCGGGACGCTTCGATCCACCGGGACTACTGCTCCTACGTCTGCTGCATGTACGCCACCAAGCAGGCCGTGATCGCCAAAGAACATCTGAGCGGCCTGGAACCGACCATTTTTTTTATCGATATCCGGGCCCAGGGCAAGGGCTTCGACCGCTATTACGAGCGGGCCAGGGGGGAGCACGGTGTCCGGTATGTGCGCAGTCTGATCTCGCGGGTGACCCAGGATCCGCGGACCCACAATCTCCAGCTTTCTTACATCGACGAGGCCAACGAATTCCATACCGAGGAGTTCGATATGGTCATCCTTTCCGTGGGACTGGCCCCTCATTCCAGGGCGGGCGAGTTGGCCGACTGCCTGCAGATAGAAACCGACCGCTTCGGGTTTTGCGAAAACCCGCCCCTGGATACGACGGGGACCACCCGGCCGGGGATTTTCACCGGCGGGGTCTTTCAGAACCCCAAGGACATCCCCGAGACCGTCACCCAGGCCAGCGGGGCCGCGGCGGCGGCTGCCGCGCTGCTGGCCGAAGCCCGGGGCACTCAGATTCGGGAAATAACCTTTCCTGAAGAGCGGCCGGTGCAGCAGGAAGCGCCGCGTGTCGGCGTCTTCATCTGCCACTGCGGGATCAACATCGCCGGCATCGTGGATGTGGCCGCCGTGGCCGAATACGCCCGGACCCTGCCCGGGGTGGTCTACACCGATCACCTGCTGTTTACCTGTTCCACCGACAGCCAGGAGAATATGCTCCGTTTGATCCAGGACGAGGGCTTGAACCGGGTGGTGGTGGCCTCCTGCTCGCCCCGGACCCACGAGGGCCTTTTCCGGGACACGCTGCGCAAGGCGGGACTCAATAAATACCTCTTTGAGATGGCCAACATCCGGGACCAATGCTCCTGGGTCCATCAGGCCGATCCCGGCGTGGCCACGGAAAAGGCCAAGGACCTGGTGCGCATGGCCGTGGCCCGAGCCGGGCTCCTGGCGCCCTTGTACGAGATCCCCTATGAGGTGGATCAGCGAGCCTTGGTCGTAGGCGCCGGTCTGGCCGGGATGACGGCGGCCTTGAACCTGGCCGATCAGGGGTTCGAGACCTTTCTCGTGGAGCGGTCCGATCAGTTGGGCGGTATGGCCCGGCGGCTATACCGCACCCTGGAGGAAGTGGACGTCCAGCAATATCTGCAGGAAACGGCGAAGCGGGTGATCGGCCATCCGCGCCTTCGGCTTTTTACCAATACGGAACTGCTGGAGACCTCCGGGACCGTGGGGAAATTTACCAGTGTCCTCGTCCATCAGGGAGAGAAACGCACGGTGGAGCATGGGGCCGTGGTGGTGGCCAGCGGCGCCGCGGAGTACCAACCGCGGGAATATCGTTACGGCGAGCATCCGCAAATCCTGACGCAACTGGAGCTGCAGGAAAACCTTTTTCAGGAACCCGATCGCCTGCGCGATACCGGAACCGTGGTGATGATCCAGTGTGTCGGGTCCCGGGACGAGGAGCACCCTTACTGCAGCCGGGTCTGTTGTGCTACCGCCGTAAACAACGCCCTGAAAATCAAGGAAATCAGCCCGCGGACCGAGGTGGTCGTTTTATATCGGGACATCCGCACCTATGCGCGCAAGGAGCTTTATTACAAAAAGGCCCGGGAGGCCGGGGTCCGCTTCATTCGCTTCGACCCCGAACAGGCGCCGGAAGTGGATGTGGTTGAAGGTCGGCTCGAAGTCCGGGTCTTTGACCAGAACTTGAAGGCCGGCCTCCGTCTGCGCCCCGATTGGATCGCCCTGTCGGCGGCCATCCGGCCGGCGGCTTCGACCCGGTCCCTGGCCCAGGGGCTGAAGCTGCCTTTGGACGCCGACGGTTTTTTCCTGGAGGCCCACATCAAGCTGCGGCCCCTGGATTTCGCCAATGCCGGCATGTTCCTCTGCGGCCTGGGGCATGGCCCCAAGTCCCTGGAGGAGAGCCTGGCCCAGGCCAGGGGTGCGGCGGCCCGGGCGGCCACGGTTTTGGCCCAGAAGCAGACCATGGTGGGCGGCCCGGTGGCTGAGGTGAACGAGGACCTCTGCGTGGCCTGCCTGACCTGCCTGCGGGTCTGTCCTTTCAGCGTCCCCCGGATCAACGAGCACCATTTCGCCCAGATCGATCCGGCCGCCTGCCGGGGTTGCGGCAACTGCGCCAGCGCCTGCCCCCAGGGAGCGATCCAGGTGGGGCATTTCCGGGATGATCAGTACATTGCGCTGCTGGAGGCGTGTTAAAAAATACTCAGATACTGGATAAAGACAAAAAACGATACTGGATGCTGGATAAAAGGCTGAGTCAAAAGCAAATGATGATGGTGAAAGAGCAGAAGACCAAATTTTTTAAATGTAGCACAGCTGCCCCCAGCTGTGCCCTCAAAGGAGCTGGGTCCCAGGCAGCATGACATCCGAATCCTTCGAACCCAAACTCATCGCCATGGTCTGCACCTACTGCACCTATACGGCGGCGGACATGGCCGGTTCCCTGCGGCTCCAGTACCCGCCCAACGTGCGG
>JALOOY010000270.1 GCA_025454185.1 Thermodesulfobacteriota bacterium | reverse complement strand
CCTTACGATATCGAACATCGGATCTTGGTGGATGGTCAGGTGAAATGGGTGCGCGAGAAAGCCTACTTCGAATTCGACCCCGAGGGCAACATCCAGAGTGGATTCGGCATCACCCAGGATATCACCAGACGGAAGCAGATCGAGGAGGAGATCAAGGCTTCCGAGGAAAATTATCGCCGCATCCTGGAGACGGCCAATGAAGGCATCGTCATCGGCACGCTGGACGGGAAGATATCCTTCTGCAATCAAAAATGGGCCGATATGCTGGGCTATGCCAGGGAGGAGATTCTCGGGCGGGTCGGGCTGGATTTCATGGCCAAGGAGCAAAGGGCCCTGGTGCTGGAAACCCGGCAGAAATTGCAGCAGGGAGAGCGGGATACCCGGGAGTTCCGGTTCCGCCGAAAGGACGGTTCGGTCTTGTGGACCCTTTGCAGTTCTTCCCCCTTCAAGGATAAAGAGGGCCGGCTTACCGGCTACCTGGGCATGCACGCCGATATTACCGAACGCAAACGGGCCGAACTGGCCTTGGCGGAAAGCGAGGCCCGTTTCCGGCTCCTCTCGGAGACGGCCGGGACGCTCCTGGCTTCGCCTTACCCCCAAAAAGTGGTGGAGGAACTCTGTACCCGGGTGATGGGCCATCTCGACTGCCAGGTCTTTTTCAATTTTCTGGTGGACGAAACACGGGGGCGTCTCCATCTGAATGCCTATGCCGGGATCCCGGAGGAGGAGGCCCGGAAAATCATGTTTTTGGATTACGGGGTGGCGGTGTGCGGCTGCGTGGCCAGGGAACAACAGCGGATCGTGGCCGAGAACATTTTCGAGACGCCTGACCCGCGGACCGAACTGGTTAAAAGTTATGGCGTCCAGGCCTATGCCTGCCACCCGCTCATGGTCAGTGGGCAGATCCTGGGGACCCTTTCCTTCGGCACCAAGATGCGCCCCCTTTTCTCGACCGAAGACCTGGAGCTGATGAAAACCGTGGCCGACCAGGTGGCCGCGGCCATGGAAAAAATCCGGCTGCTGGAGACGATCCAGACGGCCCGGGATGAACTGGAATTCCGGGTCCAGGAAAGGACGGCCGAGCTTAAAGAAGCCAACAGGCACCTGGCCGCGCAAGCGCAGGTCCTGGAATCCTTCTTCAAGGATACCATTACGCCGTTGGTTCTCCTGGACCGGGATTTCAACTTCATTCGGGTCAACGAGGCCTACGCCCGGGCCTGCCAACGGGCAGTAGAGGATTTCCCCGGCCACAATCATTTCGAATTCTTTCCCCACGCGGAAAACGAGGCCATCTTTCACCGGGTGGTGGAAACCGGGGTCCCCTACCAAGCCCTGGCAAAACCTTTTTCCTACCCGGATCACCCGGAGTGGGGGGTCACCTATTGGGACTGGGTATTGACCCCGCTGCCGGATGACAGCGGTGACACGGCGTTTCTGGTTTTTTCTCTCCAGGAAGTCACCGATCGCTACTTGGCCGAAGAGGCCTTGCGTTATTCGGAACGGCAGCTCCGCTCCCTGGCCGACCAGCTTTTGTATGCCCAGGAAAATGAACGAAAGCGGATCGCCCGGGACATGCATGACAGCCTGGGGGCCTCCTTGAGCGCTCTGAAATACAAAATGGAAGACCTGGTTCACAATTTGCCCTCCCGGGAGCCCGCGCAGATAGCGGAGACCCTGGACTCCCTGATACCCATCATTCAGGATACCATCGGTGAGGCCCGCCGGATGCAGAACGATTTGCGTCCCCCCCTGCTGGATGATCTGGGGATTCTGCCCACCTTGCGCTGGTTCTCCAGGGAATTCGAAAAGATTTATGCCCCCATCACCCTCGAGCAGGTCCTGGAGGTTGAGGAGGCGGAAATCCCGGACCTGCTGAAAGTGACTATCTTTCGTATAACCCAGGAGGCCCTGACTAACGCCGGCAAACATGCCCAAGCCTCCGGGGTTCGTATTTTTCTGGGCCGGGAAGGGGAGCGGCTGAAGCTGGAAATCCGGGACAACGGAGCAGGGTTCATTTGCGGAAAAGAGCAGCAGGAAAATGGCTTTTCACCCGGCATGGGTCTTTCCAGCATGAAAGAGCGAGCGGAACTTTCCGGAGGTTCGTTTCGTCTGGACAGCCGGCCGGGGCAGGGTACGGAAATTACGGTTTTATGGAGGTTGAACCAATAGACCTAAAAAATACGCCTCGGATCTTAGCCCTCCTCGGCAGGGGCAACAGGAAGGTCGACAGGAACGGGAGATATTATTTTATTGTTGAATTTTTCTCTATTTTGATAATAGAATCCCTACAATTCGGTTACCGCTTCTTGACACAGACGATCCCGAATCAGCCATTTGGCCAGCCTGGATCGGTGGGGGAGGGTTCCATGTCCGTGAGCGAAAAGAAAGGCGTCCTGATCGTCGAAGACCACACCCTGCTTCGTGAGGGATTGCGATCCCTGCTTTCTTCCGATCAGGACCTGGAGGTGATTGGAGAAGCCGGAGACGGGAGAGAGGCTGTTCAGCAATGCCAGAAGCTGTCTCCGGCCTTGATCCTGATGGACCTTTCCATGCCGCGCATGGGCGGAGTGGAGGCCATCCGAGAGATCAAGAAAGACCGGCCGGCCACCAAGATACTGGCTTTGACCGTCAACGATTCGGAGGAGTATGTGCTGGCGGCACTGAAGGCCGGGGCCGACGGCTACATCCTGAAGGATTCCACCCGTGCCGAATTGATCCAGGCCATCCGCAGCGTCCTGGCCGGCAAGCGGGTGCTCAGCCCCAGCGTGTCCGAAAAGGTGATCGAGGGCTACCTGGCCGGGAAAAAAAGTGAATCGCTGCAGACCCCCTGGGATTCCCTGACGCAGCGGGAGCGGGAGGTCTTGAAATTGATCGGTGAAGGCAATAAGAGCAAGGAGATTGCCGAATACCTCTGCATCAGCCTCCACACGGTGGAGAAGCACCGGTCGAACCTAATGGAAAAATTGAACATTCATTCCGTGGCGGCTCTGACCGCCTATGCCATCGAAAAAGGGCTGGTGGTGAAATAGGTTAGTTGCTGGTTGGTGCTTGCTGGTTGCCGGCGGAAAAAACCCACAAAGAGCCTGCTGCAGAATTTTTTCTTCCCGTCTCGTTTAGGACCTCCCCGAAAATACTGCCTTCTTTCCGATAAAATTACGGTTTGGCGTAATTGATTTTGCGCTGAAATGTATTAAAATTTTAAGAAAAGAGGCTTGAGATAATCGAAAAGCCCGAAAAAAAAGGAGGATTGCCTTATGAACATGCCATTGATCAAGAGAGAGAGAAGGCCGTGGTGGGTGTCCCCTTGGGGGGAGGAGGCCATGGGCGATGTTTGGTCGGACCGGATCTTCCCGGTTTGGCAGAGGATGAAGGGTGAAGAATGGGTGCCTACTTTCAACTTTTACGAGGAAGACGGCAATTATAAACTGGAGGCTGAAATTCCCGGGGTCGGCAAGGAGGACATTTCCGTAACGATCGACAAAGGCGTCTTGACCGTCAGCGGCAAAAAGGAATCCAAGGTCGAGGAAAAGAAGGCCAATTACTATTTAAAGGAGTCTTCATACGGTTCTTTTTCCAGGAGCCTGCGTTTGCCGGGAGAAGTGGATGAAGGGAAGGTGCAGGCCAGTTTTCAAAACGGGGTACTGAAGCTGACCATGCCCCAGAAGAAGACGACGGAAACCAAACAGATCAAGATCGAAGGCTAGTCCTTCCCATGGGAAAACTGAAAGTCGTTTCCCGCAGCAGCCAGCCTTTTGCCGATCGGGAGGAGGCCGGCCATCTGCTGACGAGGGAACTCGATCCCCTGCGGGGCCGGGACGTGGTAGTTCTGGGCATTCCCCGCGGGGGAATCATTGCCGCCCGGGAGCTGGCTCAGGCCCTCGAAGGTCATCTGGATGTGATCCTCTCCCATAAACTGCGGACTCCGGGTCGGCCGGAAGTGGCCATGGGGGCCGTGGCCGAAGGGGGGATCGCCTTTGTCGACCCCGAAATCGTGCGCCTGCTGGGCATCAGCGTCAACCAGATCGAGGAGGAGAAGGCCTTCCAAACGGACCAATTGAATCGTTGGGCCGAGCAGATTCGCCGCATCCGCCCCAAGGTCCCCCTCAAGGGCCACACGGTCGTTATAACCGACG
>JALOOY010000269.1 GCA_025454185.1 Thermodesulfobacteriota bacterium | reverse complement strand
GAGGTCAAGGGCGACCGGGTGGACGCCCGCCTGCAAAAATATGACAGCTCGGTGATCCAGGTAAAGCTTGACCTCATCGGACGCCTGCTCATTTTCACCCGGCAGATGGATATGCTCATGAACACCGAGGCCAGTGTCGAGGGCGTGGCTAAAAATTTTCTGGACGGAAATTACCGTTATGAATAAACCGGGGGATCAGGCGGGTTCCCGGTCGGCCCGACCCCGCATTTCCGCTTGCCGGATCCGTTCCTCCCGTCCGGCTTTGATCTCATAGGCCCCGTTGATCTTGTCCAGCAAAACTTCGATCTCGCAGGGCTTCATCAGGTAGTCGTACGCCCCCAGGCGCATGCCGTCAACGGCGGCATCCACCGAAGCGTGGCCGGTCAGCAGCAGCACTTCGATATGGGGATTGATTTTTTTTATCTCTTCCAGCGTCTGGATGCCGTCCAGTCCCGGCATTTTCACGTCCAACACCACCACATCATAAGCTTTTTCCCTGATTTCCCGCAGGGCTTCCATCCCGGTTCCCACCGTGGCCCCCACTTCCAGACCCCGTTCGCCCAGACGCTTGCTTAGGGTCAAGCGGAATCGTTCCTCATCATCAACAATCAGAATTCTGGGGGGCATCGGCTATAGCTCCTTTCTCCCCTGCGGGAAGCTGAATGGTAAAGGTGGCGCCCTGACCCAATCGGCTGCGGACGGAGACGCTTCCGCCCAGCCTTTCCAGGATGGTGTGGGAGAGGGACAGCCCCAGCCCAGTACCTTTCCCCGGACTTTTGGTGGTAAAAAAGGGATCGAAGATCCTGGGTAGATTTTCGGGAGCAATGCCGCTGCCGGTGTCGCTGATCGCCACTTCTACGCGGCCGGCAGGGCTGAGACCGGCCTTGACCGTGATCCGGCCCTCTTCGGCCAGGGCATCCACGGCATTGTTGAGGAAATTCAAAAATACCTGCCGAAGCAGGATGGCATCGCTGAGAATTGCAGGCAGGTTCGGATCGATCTCCGCCTGGATCTTTATGGATTGTTCTTGGGTCTCCCGGACCTTCTGTTCGACGACCTCCTCGATCAGGCCCCGGAGGTTTACCTCCTGGACCTGCATGTCCAAGGGTCTTCCCAGGCGGAGCAGGTTGTAGGTAATTTCCCGGCACCGTTTGGTCTGCTGAAGGATTTCCCGTAATGAATCCTGGAAGTCGGCCAGGGCCGGCAGGCTTTTCCATTCGGGCCGGTTCAGGAGATCCTGCAGCCAACCGGCTTCCTCGGTAATCACCGCCAGAGGATTGTTGATTTCATGGGCCACCCCGGCCGAAAGCTCACCCAGAGCGGCTAATTTCCGGGAACGCTGCAATTGCTCTTCCAAGCGATTTTTTTCTTCCAATAATTTTCGGTAACGCTCCTCGTCCTCACGTTTTTTTCCCTCCTGGACCCGGCGACGGGTCACGTCCCGCAGCACCAGAAACAGCAGGGACCGCCCACTGTAATGGAAGGGAGAGAAGGAAAGATGGGCCATGAAAAATTTGCCGTTCTTCCTTTGAAAATCGATATCGATCTCCGTGGTTTCCTTGATTTGGGACAGGTGGGCGAAAAGAAATCTGCCCCTTTCGTACGGGGCGCATAGGTCGCTCAGGGCCAGGCTGGACAAATCCTCCAGCGTGTAACCACTGACGCGGGACACCCCCCGGTTCGCAAAAATAATCGCTCCCTTTTCGTCGGTCACCAGGAGAGGCAGGGGGACATTTTCGAACAATGTGTTAAACAAAAACACTTCCGTTCCGGGACGATGATAAGGCGGCCATCCTCGAGCGAGGACCGACGCAAGTCCCTTGAAGCCTCATTCAGTAAGGTCCTCTTCCGAAGTGGTTCTGATCTTACCTTCGTGGGCGGTTTTCTTATTATAGGCCTGGTTAATTTTTTCAACCAGGTCATCGAGCGACGTGGGTTTCATGATATAATCAAAAGCGCCTATCTTCATTCCCTCCAAACCCGATTCGAGCGAAGCATGGCCGGTCAGCATGATTACCTCGATCAGCGGTTTATTCTTCTTGATTTCGCGCAGGGTTTCAATGCCGTCCATCCCCGGCATCAGCACATCCAGGACCACAACGTCGACGGGTTGATTTTCTATAAGTTCCAAGGCCCGCTGGCCATTTTCCGCCCCCTGGACGGTGAACCGCCTTTTCAGAAGGCGTTTCTCCAGGGTTTCCCGAAAATCCTGCTCATCATCCACGATCAAGACCTTGATACCATCCATGACGACCTCTCCCAATGAGTTAAAAACGTTCATCCCGTTATTTAGAAGAGCTGATCTTTATCAGATTAATCGGAGGAAACTTAGGGGTTTTATATCCGGATTGCTTTGATCATTTCAATAAAAATATTCATCCGGCAAGCTTTCCCAGGGCCGGCCTGGGCCGTAGGCAACAAATCGGTTGTTTTGCCTGGATAACATGCTAAAATTTTACCTATGGAAAAGACGAGAGCGTTGTCCATCCTGAAAGCCTCCCTGGCGGCCGTGGGCCCCGCCCGGGCCATCCGGGAACAGGTAGGCCTCCGGCAGGACCTGCTGACGATTAAGGGTCCGGGGGATCGGAATACAGTAAACCTTGACCTGCGGCAATACCAGGGCCTGTTCGTTTTCGGGGCCGGGAAAGCCGCCGCCGCCATGGCGGCCGCCTGCGAAAAAATTCTGGGCGGCCGAATCCGCGGGGGGCTGGTCGTCACCAAGTACGGCCACGGCCGAACATTGAAAACCATCCGGGTCGTTGAGGCCGGGCACCCGGTCCCGGACCGGGCCGGTCAGCGGGGGGCACGGGAGATGGTCTCCGGACTGCAGCAAGCCCAAAAAGAGGATCTGATCATTTTCCTCACCTCGGGCGGCTGCTCGGCCCTTCTGCCGGCCCCGGTGCCTTCGGTCTCCCTGAAGGACAAACAAAAGTTGACCGGTCTGTTGCTGCGCTCGGGGGCCACGATCCAGGAAATCAATACGGTGCGCAAGCATGTCTCGTTGAGCAAGGGGGGCCGGCTGGCGCGGGCGGCTTTTCCGGCCCGGGTGGTCAACCTGATCGTTTCCGACGTGGTGGGGGATGATTTGGACATCATCGGGTCCGGCCCTTTTGTGCCCGATCCCTCGACCTACCGGGATTCACTACAGGTGCTGGAGAAATACCGCTTGATCCCGGCAACACCTGCGGCCATTGTGGCCTGGTTAAAAAAAGGATCGGTGGGGGCGGTGGAGGAAACCCCCAAACCCGGTGATCCCCTTTTTAAACGAGTGACCAATCTCATCCTGATCAATAACCGGGCCGCCTTGACGGCCGCCGCGGTCCGGGCGGAGGCCTGGGGTTTCCAAACCCTCCTGCTGACTTCCGGCATCACCGGAGAAGCCCGGACCCTGGCCCAATTTTACGGAGCGCTGGCCCGGGAGGTCCGCCAATCGGGCCACCCGGCCAAACCCCCGGTCTGTCTGCTGGCCGGCGGGGAGCCGACGGTCACACTAAAGGGCCGGGGGCTGGGGGGGCGCAATACGGAACTGGCCTTGGCCGTGGCCCGGGAAATCGGGGGATTGCCCGGGGCGCTTTTCCTGAGCGCCGGCACGGACGGGACCGATGGACCCACCGACGCGGCCGGGGCCCTGGTGGACGGCCGCACCTGGGCCCGGGCCATGAAAAAGGGGCTGGTGCCGGAAAAATATCTGGAGGAAAACGATTCCTATCATTTTTTCCGGGAAGCCGGGGGCCTGGTGATCACCGGGCCGACGGGACAATTACAAATCACAAAAACCAAAATTAAAAACCCACCGTGCCCTTCCACGGGGGGGGTGGTCCACCCCCCCCCGCCCCCTCCCGTCAAGGGAGGGGGCGACCGGGCGGGATTTTTAAAATCTTTTTTATGAACTTTAGGTCCCTTAAAGGAGGATGCCCCTCATGGCCAGAAACCTGGAAATTTTAATTATCGGCGGTTCGGCGGCCGGGCCCACCGCGGCCGCCAACGCCCGCCGCAAGGCGCCCGAAGCCCATATCACCCTGCTGGAACAAGGGGATTTTGTTTCCGTCGGGGCCTGAGAACTGACCTATTACATCGGTGATGTAATCAAGGATCCTCAGGAACTGATCGCCCGGACCCCGGAGGAATTTCGGTCCAAACAGCAGATCGACGTGGTCCTGCAGCACCAGGCCCTGGCCGTCGACCGGGTCAAGGCCCGGGTCCGGGTCCTCGATCGCACCTCGGGGAAAGAAACCGACTGGCCCTACGACCGCCTGATCGTCGCCACCGGCGCCCGCTCCCGCAAGCTGGGCCTGGCGGGAGAAGACAGTGAGAATGTGTTCTTCCTGAAGGGCCTGGCCGACGGCATTCGGATGCGCCGTTTCATCGACGAGCGGCAGCCCCGGCAGGCCGTTATCGTCGGGGCCGGGTATATTGCCCTGGAAGTGGCCGAGGCCCTGCGGGAAAGAAATGTTGCCACGACGGTCCTCTACCGGGGCGCAAACCCGTACAGCGGCCTGGAGCCGGAAATGGGTCCGAAGATCGTAAACGAACTGGAGGCCCACGGTGTGGTTTTCAGGGGGAACGTACGGCCCTTTTCTTTTACCACAGAAAACGGAAGGGCTGTAAAGGTTGCCACGGATCAGGGGGACTTCTCGGCGGACCTGTTTTTCATTGGCGCGGGGGTGCAGCCCAATGTGGAGTTGGCCCGGGAAGCGGGCCTGACCATCGGCCCGGCCGGAGGGATCGCGGTCAACGAGCGGATGGAAACCAGTGACCCGGCCATCTTCGCCGCCGGCGACTGCTGCGAAAAAGTCCACCGGGTCAGCGGCCGGCCGGTCCTGTCGCCTTTGGGAGATACGGCCAATAAGGAGGGCCGGGTGGCCGGGGAAAACGCCGCCGGGGGCAACGCCCGCTTCTACGGCATCGTGGGGGCCGCCTGCGTCAAGGTCTTCTCGCTGGAGATCGGCATGGCCGGGATCACCGAGGCCGCGGCCAAAAAACTGGGCCTGGCCGCCGTCAGCCAAGTGGTGGAAGCCAACTCCCGGGTCGGGATCTACCCGGGCGCCCAACCCACGATGCTCAAGATCGTGGCCGATCAGGCCAGCGGCCGACTCCTGGGCGGCAACTGGATCGGCCGGGACGGCGAGGCCCGCAAGATCAACACGCTCGCCGTGGCCCTGTTCAACGACATGACCCTGGAGCAGATCTCCCGGCTGGACCTGGCCTACGCCCCGCCCTTCAGCCCGGTCTGGGATCCGCTGCTCATCGCGGCCAATCTGCTGAAGCGGAAGGTGGGAAAATAATTTTTCCAAGGTCCTCCCTTACTATGATCTTGTAACCCCTTGTGGTATTTGATAGGTTATTTCCATGAAATCGGTGATGGACATAGCCAAGGCGGAAGAGCGGGAAGAGTTCCTTAAGTTATCTCCCCTGGAAAGAATGGAGACCATGCACGATATCCTCATGCAGATTTTTGCGCTCATTTCTAAAGCAGAAGGGGTCTCTGAATATGATGTCTATACACGATACCTTAAAAACAATCCTCGACATTTCGAACGCTCTTCCCGTTAAGATCGACCTCGCCCTTACCGGAGGGTATGCCGTGATCCTCCACGGGGTGGAGCGAACGACCCTCGACCTCGATTTCTGCGTTTACTTCGATGTGAAGAAAGTTGCTGATACAACCGCCTTCTTCAACCTTTTCAAAAAAAATCTTCCCGGGCGATATGAAGTACAGTTGATGGAAGGCAGCAAAATCCCCGCTGACCCTTTTAAGCACGATCTCATCCGTATCACGGATACCCAAAAAGAGATTTTAAGAATCGATCTCTTGATTGTCCGCTACAAATGGGAACTGGAAGGATTGCAACAGAGCGAGACCAAGAAAGAGGTGCCCATACCGGTCTTGAGCAAACCTTACTTGGTTGCCATGAAACTCCAGGCCTCCGGGTATAAGGACGCGCATGACATCGTGGGTCTTATGAGCCTCATGGCCGAAGGCGAAAAGATTAAGACCTTTGAGTTGGCCAAAAGGATTGGAAGAGATCAGAAGCTTACCCGGCTCCTTACTCCGCCGCCTGAAGAAGCCTTTCACGAAATGCCGGGGGAATATCTTTAAATCAAAGTCCGGCTGCCGCTGGAGGCCCTGGTTGAGGAGGACCCGGCGGGGGCCGCCCCGCTTCTGGAAGCTTGGGAAACGGCCTATGGCGGGCTTACCCCCCGGGACCGGGAAGAGCTGATCGGCTGGGTTCGGACCGCCCTGGAAATTCGGGGGGACGGCTTTCAGGGCAGGTTGACCAAGGTCATTCAGGCGTTGATCCACCGTTCTGCATAATGTATTTCCAAAGGAACTTTTTCCTAAACTGTTGTTTTTGTCCTTCGGCCAAAAACAACAGATTTCTATCCGAAATTGTTACCGCTCCCCACCCCGGGGCCTCAATGACCGGCCATGGACTTCTTCATATAATCAGCAGAATCGGGTGCCCTGAAAATCGCCAGAGTTCAAACGGTAATCGCTTACCGCCCTTTGACCGACAGGAGAAGATCCCTAGTTCTGGGTTTCTTGATTATGGTCTCAATGAAGGGATAGGCGTGCCAGTTGACTCCTTCCTGATGTGGTGACTTTAAATTATGGCCTTTAATGCCACATTACAGACGCAAATCAATTTGAAGAGTCCGGCCCGGCAAATTTGCTTTTGCCTTCACAACCCCCTTTTGGATTACCTTGCCTCGGGTAGCGTCCTTCTTCTTGATCCTGTCTTTCCCTTGTTTTATACTCTCCCCATGAAAAGCAAGGTCTTAACAAAAGAAAATTGGACGGGTGTAAAGCGATAATTATTAACTGAATGCTGAAAACCTCACTTTTTACAGGTTGCTGAAAAAGGGACATAGAAATGGATCAGCAGATTACTCGCCGCGGTGTGATGAAAGCGTTCCTCGTGGCCGGAGCCACTGGGGCGATGGGTTTGGTCTCAACAACAGCGCAAGCAGCCCCCCGAGTTCCCGCCGCTAAGGTTTACGACGCCATCATTTTGGGCGCTGGCACGGCCGGTTTAGTGGCGGCTGTCGAGGCCTACGACCAAGGCATTAAGCCCGTCGTTCTCGAAAAGATGGATTTGCCTGCCGGTAACTCTATTTACGCTTTAGGTTCTGTGAACGCTTGCGGCACCCGCATGCAAAGGCAAGAAGGTGTTACCGATAGTAAGGATGACCTTTTTTCCGACATGATGAAGATTGCCGTTGGCCAAGCCGACCCGGCTTTGACTCGCACCTACGTCGAACACATTGGTGAAGATGTTGACTGGTTGCAAGACACCATCGGAGTGAAGTTCCACAAGTTGGAGAAGTTGCCTTATCCGCTATTAAGTCGTATTCACCGCGTTGAAGGCGGCTCGATTACGGGCGGTGGCAAGTTGATCCGTCTGTTGCTGGCAGCCTGCACGAAACGCAACATCCCCATCCTCTACAATACCAAGGCCGTTGAACTTATGACCGATAAGAATATGGCGGTGACCGGCGTGCGCGCTTTGACCGAAGAGGGTTTGGTCGACTTCAAGTCTCGCGGTGGAGTGGTAATCGCTACGGGTGGCTTCTCCGCTAACCGTGAAATGCTCTGCAGCTATATGGGCGGCGCCACGTCGCGATTAGCTTTGCGTGGCTCTCCGTACGTCACGGGGGAAAACATCTCGCTCACCAAGCCCATTTTTGCGAAGTTGGTTCACTTGGACCAATTTCATTGTGGCCCGATAGTCTCTGCGACGCACGCCAACCCTGCTGACGCTTTGAATTGCGGCTATGGTATCATTGTAGATTTGCGCGGCAAGCGCATCATCGACGAAGTCAACACCTAGGTGGCTAAGGCTCGTGCTTTGCCGATCTTGACTCCGGAAAACATGGCCTACCTATTGGTGGACA
>JALOOY010000268.1 GCA_025454185.1 Thermodesulfobacteriota bacterium | reverse complement strand
GTTGACCGGGGCGGAAATTGACTTGGTCGTACTCAATAAGGCCTCGGCTTTTTTACGGCATCAAATTTTTAAGACCGGCGTTCCTCTGCTGGTCAAGGACCCGGTCGGTTATCGTCTTTTTCGGGAAAAGACGATAACCGATTATCAGGAATTTTTATTTATCTCAGGGATGCCCGCCTATGGTTGATCATAAGTTGATTGAAAGAAAGATTCGGAAAATGGAGGAGTATCTGCGGGAATTGAAAAAGGTCCCGATCAAGTCCCTCGAAGAGTTTACCGGGAATACCGTCGTCAAACGGTTCGTTGAGCGAAACATCGAACTGGCGATCGAGCAGATGATGGCCATCTGCAAGCATCTGGTAGCCGGGTTGGATCTGGACGAACCCGAAACCTATGCCGAATGTTTCGATATTCTGCACCAAAATAAAATTCTTCCCGCCAAGCCCCTGCTTACCTTCAAAGCCATGGCCCGGTACCGGAACAGGTTGATTCATGTCTATGATGATTTTGATGATGCGGTCACTTTTGACGTTTACACCACACATCTGAAAGACTTTTCGGCCTTTGCCCGGATCATCCGCTCTTTTATCAATAAAACTTTACTCGTTAATAAGAAAAAAAAGTAAGCGAAACTTTCGATCCACCCACGACCGAAGCCGAGAAGGGCTGGGGCAAGCCTTGGACATAATTCATCAGGGTCAGGAAAACCCCGGCCCGGCTGGTCCAACCGGTCAGCAGCCGCTGCCTGAAGATTAATTTAATTGTCTTCTTCATGCCGGAAATTTTTTGAGAAGTCCTGCTAAATCGTACCTCTTAAGTTTGCACTTTTATTTGCCGGTATTTCCTTCCCTCCGTTTTCCAAAGAATTACCCCTTGAAATAATGACAGTATAGTGTTATATTAATGCCATGTCACGGGCTATTTATACTATCGAGCAGCTTTCCGAAAAAACAGGTTTTCCTATCAGAACAATAAGATATTATATACAAGAAGGCCTGTTGGAACCCCCGGCCGGACGGGGCCGGGGTGGTTTTTATTATGACAGTCATTTGCAAAGGCTGATGGAAATCAAGGCTTTCCAGGACCGGGGGCTGAAGCTGGGGGCCATCCAGGAAATGTTCAAACGGGGGGAGTCCCCCGCTCCGGCCCCCGACCGGGAGGTCTGGGTCAGATGTCCGGTCGTCCCTGGTCTGGAAATCCAGGTCAGCCGGGACCTGGAAGCCAGGCAGCAGAAAAAAATCAGGGATATCATCAGGATCGCCAGATCCATCTTCGAGGAGGGTGAGAATGATTGAATCGAATGGCCTCTTTTCCAGATCAGGTCAGACGGTCCCGCTGCAGGGGGTTTCCGTAACGGGTGACATCCTCGGCGCCGCCGCCCGGGTGACCATCCGCCAGCGGTATAAAAACAAGGAAGCCCGGGCCATCGAAGCCGTGTACAAATTCCCCCTTCCCGAGGGGGCGGCGGTGTGCGGGTTTCGGGTGCGGCTGGACGATCGTGTTATCGCCGGCCGGGTCGAGGAACGGGAAAAGGCCTATAAGGATTACGACGGGGCCCTGATCCGGGGCGACGTCGGCTATCTCCTGGAGCAGGAACGGCCCAATATCTTTACTTTATATGTGGGCAACCTCAACCCGGACCTGGAGGTCGTGGTGGAGATCGACTACGTCACCCTCCTGGACCGGGAGGGGGACAACATCCGTTTTTTTCTGCCCACCACCATAGCCCCCCGCTATATCCCGGATCGAATGCCCGAAAAGGCCGGGATCCCCGAGTCGGCTCGGCTCCACCCGGAATATGCCCCGGAAGTCCCGTACGGGCTATCCCTGGCCTTGAACATCCATGACCCCGCTTTCATCCAGGCCGTGGAGTCTCCCAGCCACCTGCTCAAGATCGAAATCGGAGAGGACCCAATCAAAGTTAGCTTCTACACAGAACAGGTGCGCATGGACCGGGATTTTCTCCTCATCTGCCGGCGCAAGGAAGGGGGCAGCCGGGCCTACGCCTTTCGGGCCGGTGAGGAAACGTTCCTGCAGCTCGATCTGCTCCTGGAAGATCCCCGGCAAACAGCAGAGCCTGCCGGCCCGGCCCACCGGCGGGGACTGGATCAGGAGGTAATATTTTTACTTGATTGCTCCGGTTCCATGGCCGGGGACTCCATCGCGGAAGCCAAGAACGCCCTGGAGATCAGCCTGAGGGCCCTGGCCGAAGGGGCCCTGTTCAATATCGTCTGCTTCGGCAGCACCTTCCATTCCCTGTTCGAAAAACCCCGCGAACTCGACGATCAGGGTTTCGAGCAGGCCCGGCTTTTCCTCGAAAACACCGGGGCGGACCTGGGCGGCACCGAACTCCGGCAGCCCCTGCAGGCCATTTTAAAGACACCTCTCACCAAACCGGGGCGGGTCATCTTCCTCATTACCGATGGGCAGGTCGGCAACGAGGGGGAAATCATCCAACTCCTGGATCGAAATCGGGAAGCGACCCGGTTGTTTACTATCGGCATAGGCGCCGGCCCCAATGAATACCTGGTCAAGGCCCTTTCCCGGACTGGTGGCGGAGCCGTCGAATTCATCTTCCCGGGGGAGCGGATAGAGCCCAAGGTCCTGCGGGTCTTCGAGAAGGCCCTGCAGCCCGGGATCGCCCGACCGGTCATCCACTGGGGACCTGGAGCGGTGCAGGCTCCGGAGGCGCCGCCGCTTTTTCCGGGCCACCCCGTCACCCTCTTCGCCAGGCTGGGGAACGCGGCTTGGCCGGAGAAAATCCATATCGAGGGAAAAATCGGCGATCGATCGGTCGGCTGGGAGGTCGAGACCGAGGGACTGGATCAGGAGGAGGCCGGTATGGCGACCCTCTGGGCCTGGGAGCGGATTCGCGACCTGGAAGGCCGGATAGTCGGGTTGGAGCATGGTAAAGGCGAGAAGAGTCTTTTGGAGGAACAGGAGCGCCATAAGCGGGAACTGATTTCGATCTCGCGGACCTACGAGGTCCTTTCCCGGGAGACCGATTTCCTGGCCGTGGAGGAGCGGGCCGAGGCCGAAAAAGCAGTGGAGGCCCCGTTGGTGCGGAAGATCCCCTCCCTGGTGACCGCCGGCTGGCACGGGATAACCACCCTGAGGGACCCCGGCATCAGTTACGGACAAGCCCCGGCGATGGTCGCCAACCGTCAGGCCTCTTATTCCATTGATTTGGACGGGCTCAAAAGGGATAGAGCCGTCTTCGGTTTCAAGCGGTTAAGCAACGCCCCTACCTTTCGCTTATCCGATGAGGAAGAATTTTCCAGATGGATCAGCCCGTCAACGGAAGACCTTCCGTTCCTGCTCCTCAAAAAACAGCAGGTCGGCGGGGGGTTTGCGCTCGATGAAGAGACCGCTGTCCTGTTGGAACTCGACTTCTCTGAGTTGGTTAAACTGGCCGGCAGGATCACGTTGGCGGGCGAAGGAGACCGCTGGCGGCTCCTGTCCACGGCGCTGGTGCTGCACGTTCTGGAAACCCGCTATGGGGACCGGCGTGACCTGTGGGAGGGGCTGGTGAAAAAATCAGCCTTCTGGCTGCAGCACCAGGTTGAGACAATGGGGCCGGTCATCGACGGCCGGGAATTGACAGTCTGGGTCGGGGATTTCCTGAAAGATGAATAAAATTAAAATTATTTCCGGTGGCCAGACCGGCGTCGATCGGGCCGCCCTCGACGCAGCCCTTTCCCTGAAGCTCTCCTGCGGCGGCTGGAGCCCGAAGGGCCGGCGGTCCGAAGACGGGGTTATCCCGAAACGCTATCCCCTGCGGGAAATGCCCTCCCCCAAATATCCCCCCCCGGACGGCCAAGAACGTCCGGGAGGCGGACGGAACCCTGATCCTGACCTGGGGGCCCCCCACCGGCGGTACGGCGTTGACCATCAACCTGGCCCGGCGGCAGCGCGCCCGGAATTCAGGCCCGGGCGCACAGGTTTCTGCTGGAGGTGTTTGAAAGTCTCCCCAATAATTCTGGGCCTGCCAGCAACCGCTGCGTTTCTCTTTGATTATTGATGAAAGGATCGGGGTGAATAGATCTTTCCCTATCTTCCTTGGTTAAACAGGGTCATTTCGGCCTGGCATTGACCAAAAGGTGGCTTTTGCCATCTGGATTAATTCGAACACCCTGTCGTCATCGTTGCCCGTAGTCCGTCCTGATAGGTTCTCTACCCAGCTATCCGGAAGGGCGCCCTTCCCATGGACGGCCCCGACCGCAGCCCCAACGATGGCTGCTATGGTATCGTTGACCGCGCGGACGATAGCCTCTTCCGGATTGTTACCGTGGCGCATCAGGATATAAATGACCGACGGGATGGTCTCCAGGAGATAAGCGCCGGAATACCAGGATTCACAGGCCTCGACTACCGACTTTTTTTCTGATAAGCCTTCCATAAAAACCAGGACGTTGTTCACCGAATTCAATTATCCATTAAATCGGCATATAACCCATAAGAGAAATCGCATCCACCCACCCAAACTTGCCAAATCCCTCCTTTTAATGACACCCTTTCCAATTAGCCTCCTGGACCGACTCCGCTCTTTCCTTACCTGGACCACCAGCTCTTTCGTGGATATAGACGCCCGGATTGAGGGCACATCCAGGGGGACTCGATATTTCTCTCCGGGATCAAGGCAAAGGTCCTCCCATCCTCATGGGCCATAAAAAATGCACTTGATCCGGATTGTCGGGCAGTGTAATCTATTGTCCGACGTTCAGGTTGGAAAGGTTGGATTTATGGCCGGGATACAAAAGAGCCTGCGGCTCCCGCCGGAGACCTTGCAGGAAATTGAGGAAATGGCCAAAGAAACGGGGCGGGATTTTTCAGGGATAACCCTGGATCTCTTGTCCGAAGCCATTAAGATGCGGCGTTGCCCGGGCATCGTTCTGGTCGAAGGGGTGAGCGGCCGGCGGGCGCGGGTGGCCGGAACCGGGATCGAGGTCTGGGAGATAGTGGCCAATTATCAAAGCCTCGACGAGGACTTTGTACGCCTTAAAAAGGCCTACCACTGGCTCACTCCCGATCAACTCCGGGCGGCATTGGGTTATTATGCCGCCTATCCGCGGGAAATCGGCGAATTGATTGCCCGGAATCAGGGCTGGAACAGCCAAACCATCAAGAAACGTCATCCCTTGATGACGCCTGCATGATAACCTTTTACCTGGATGAGGACCTCAGCCCCAAAATTGCCGTAATCCTCAGAAAAAAAGGCGTTGAAGCGGTGAGCGCCCACGAAGTCGGGATGGTGGCCGCATCAGATCGGGAGCAGTTGGAATTGGCGGCGCGCGAGAAAAGGTGTTTGGTCACCAGAAACAGAAACGATTTCATCCGCCTGACCCAGCAGTTTCTGAATGACCGGCGGCCTCATCGGGGTGTGCTGATTGTCCCCTATTCCTTGCCGGGCGACCAATTCGGCCGGATAGCGCGCCGACTGCAAACCTACGCCTCCCAACATTCCTCCGGGCTGGCCCCGTATCAGGTCGATTTCCTCCCCAGTCAAATCAAACCGAATTTTTCGTAGGCCAGGCAGGCCGCCCCGAAGGCGGCGGTGAGGCGGGGGTGCTCCGGGACCAGGACTTCCAGATCCACTGCCCCTCTCACGGCCCGGACCGGGCGATGGCTTCAGCCCCGCCGCCAATGACAGCCAAACACCGTCTTTAAATTCAGATGAATTACCGAAGATCGGGCAGGTCCCGGAAGGCCGTCATTTCCCCCAGGCTATCGGCCTCCAGCACGGCCCGGATGACAGCCCGGCTGAAGCAGTCAGCGGCGGCCCGGCCCAGCTCATTGATGGCCTGGGCGTGAGGGGCGGCGAAAAAACCTTTGGTCTCCGGCAGGGGCTTGCGGCCCGTGGCCAGGCAGAAGATTGTGTCTCCATCGAACATGGTGTGGGCCGGGCGGATGGCTCGGGCCAGCCCGTCATGGGCCATCTGGG
Source organism: Thermodesulfobacteriota bacterium (assembly GCA_025454185.1). GTDB lineage: Bacteria > Desulfobacterota > RBG-13-43-22 > RBG-13-43-22 > RBG-13-43-22 > JACRCK01. The sequence continues at coordinate 1,378 of JALOOY010000268.1, read as the reverse complement.
CGATCTTTTGAGCCTGGGCCTTGTTCAGCATGGCGTCGGTGGCCACTACGCCGATGGTGGTGTTGGAGGGCGGCGCTGCTGGTTCTGCCTCGGGCAAACGCGCGGCCCGCAGGCCTTGGGCTCCGAATTCCCCGTTCATTTCCAGAGCGATCTCCCAGGGGCGCCCCGTCCGGGGATCGATCACCGTGCCCAGGGAATTGACCGCCACGATGGCGGCCACCACCAGACCGTTCTCCAGCCGTTCGCTGGCCGTTCCCAGTCCCCCCTTGATCCCTCCGGCCAGCGCCCCGGTGCCGGCTCCAAGGGAACCTACTGCTACCGGACCATCCGTCGCTGCTTCACAGGCCGCCTGCCCCCATGCCGGTCCTATAGGCGGGACGAAATCCGCCCCGCGGCCCAGATCGAACAACGCGGCCGCCGGCACAATGGGGGCCACCTGCCCTCCTGCCAGAGGAAACCCCAGCTTCCTGGAGGCGAGCCAGCGCACCACTCCGTCGGCCGCAGCCAGACCATAGACCGATCCGCCGGTGAGCACTACGGCCTGGACTTTCTCGACCAGGTTCATGGGGTTCAACAGGTCCGTCTCCCGGGTCCCGGGGGCCGAGCCCCTTACGTCCACGCCGCCCACAGCCCCTTCCGGGACCAGAATCACCGTCACGCCGCTGGCGGCTTCCCGGGACGTGAAGTAACCGACCGAAATTCCGGAGATGTCCGTCAAAGCATTGTGGGTTCCAGGTTTAGCCATTAGAATGCTCTCCAGATTTCAAAAGATTAGCTGAAGGATGAAAGGCAGATAGAGGGTGTGATCCGCCCGGATCCAGGCTTCATAGGCCGCCTGGACGTCAATCAGGCCATAGCCGAAGACGGGGTTGGGGATCAGTTCTGGGGAGATCCCTCCGCAGATCTGGGAGGTGGTTATTTTTTTGGCGGTTGTCTTCAAAAGGGCCTCGGTCTGGTCCACGTTCCCTTTCAAGGCGGGAAAGGCCGACCAGAGCAGGGCCGCGCTCCCGGCCAAATGGGGAACCGCCATGGAGGTGCCGCTCATGCTCATGAAAGTGCTACCGGTGTGGCTTGACCAAATCGAAACACCGGGCGCTATCAGATCGGGTTTGATCCGGTTGCTGCCGTCTACCGTCACCGGGCCGCGTCCGCTGGAACCGGCCATCAGCCTCTGGGAATCCACCGAACCGACGGTAATCACCGCATCCTCCAAACCTGGCGGATCCACGATGGATCCACAGGCCCCCCCATTGTTTCCGGCGGTCCCTACCACAAAAATACCGGCCGCGCGCAGGTTTTCCAGGGCGGCCTGCAGGGTATGGGCGGAACAACCTTCCGCGGTATTGCAGGAATAGGAATTCCCTAGGACATCTGGTCC
>JALOOY010000267.1 GCA_025454185.1 Thermodesulfobacteriota bacterium | reverse complement strand
AAGATCAAGCTGATCGCCTATGACGACGGCTACGATCCCCAGGTCTGCGTGGCCAATACCCAGCGGCTGATCATCCAGGACAAGGTCTTCGCCCTGTTCTGCTACGTGGGAACGCCGACCACGGTCAAGATCATCCCCATCCTGGAGCAGGCCCGCCTGCCGCTGCTCGGGGTCTTTTCCGGGGCCAACGCCCTGCGGGAACCCCTGAACCGCTACATCATCAACATCCGGGCCTCCTACTATCAGGAAACCCAGGAGGCCGTCCGTCACCTGGTGGAGGACCTGGGGCTTCGGAAAATAGCCGTTTTCTACCAGTACGACGCCTACGGTTTTGACGGACTCAAAGGCACGGAATTGGCCCTCAAGGCCTTTGGGCTGGCCCCCGTAGCCCGCGGGACCTACATTCGCGGGACCCTGAACGTGGGGGAGGGGCTGGTCAAAATCAAGCATTCCGGGGCCGAGGCCGTGGTGATGATCGGCACCTACGAACCCTGCGCCAAATTCATCAAACTGGCCAAAAATCAAGGGTACCACCCGATTTTCTACAACGTCTCTTTCGTGGGCGCCGACGAACTGGCCCGACTGCTGGGGGAAGAGGGCCAGGGCGTCATCGTCAGCCAGGTCGTCCCCTCTCCGGAACGCCCGGAAACCCAGGCCCTCTTGCCAGGGGTCAGGGAATACGTGGAGTCGCACCGCCGGTTTTTCCCGGAGGATGTCCCCAACGTGATCGGCCTGGAGGGCTACATCAACGCCCGGGTCCTGGTGGAAGGGCTGACCCGGGCGGGAAAAAACCTGAACCGAGAATCCTTCGTAGAGGCTATCGAGACGATCCGCCATTTTTCCGTGGGGATCGATAAGGAAATCAATTTCAGCCCGCAGGATCACCAGGGTCTGAAGGCGGTTTATTTTTCCCGCATCCACAAGTCCCAATTTGTACCCCTGGGAGACTGGCGGGAGATCAAGCCGGGCCGTAAGGTCCCCTGAGTACTTTTCTTTTCCAGACGGGCAGAAAAAGCAACCGGGTGCCGGGACGTGTTGGAACATTTTCGAAATCTCAGTTTTAAGAACAAGATCCTGTTTTCCACCATTACGGTGATATTATCCCTGAGTGTGGGCATCCTGGCGGCTACCCGTTTTATCCTGATCCCAGCCCTGACCGACGAACTGAAACGGCGGGGGATCGGTATCGGCCAGAGCCTGGCCGACCTGAGCAAAAGTTACATCCTGCACGAGGATATTCCCAATCTGATCGGCCTGGTCTTCGATACGGCCTTTCTGGGGGAACGACGGCAGCTCGTGGCCTACGTATTCATCACCGATACCGGCGGCCAGGTGCTGGCCCATAGCTTTACCAGCGAGTTTCCCGGCTCGCTGGCCGGCATCAACCCGGTCAAACCCGGCCAGACCCATGCCATCCAGCAGGTGGATATTCAGGGCTATGATTCCTATGACATCGCCGTGCCGATCATGGAGGGCATCTACCAGATCGGGGCGGCCCACGTGGGTTTGAGCAAGAATCATATCGACCACCTGGTCGACCAGTTGGGCCGGGCCTATCTGGGGATCGCCTTCACCATCATCATCCTGTTTTTCCTGATCAGCCACTGGCTGTCCAATTATATCACCCGGCCCATCACCCAGTTGATCCAGGTTTCGGATGAAATCAGCCGCGGCCACTTCCATATCGAGCCGGCCCTGGCCCAGGTGGTTTACAAGGAGGGGGGCCGGGACGAAATCGTGCAACTGGCCGATTCCATTCACAACATGGCCCAAAACCTCGAGGTTTCCCAGAAGCAGTTGCGGGAATCGGAGGAAAAATACCGTTCCCTCTTCGACAGCGGGCCGAACCCCATCTTTGTCCTGGACGCCCGGACCCAGGAAATCCTGGATGCCAACCCCAGCGCGCTGGAAAGCTACGGCTACAGCAAGGAGGAATTGAAAAAACTGACCTTTGCCGAATTGGGCGGCCTGGAAGGCGGGGAGACCGCCGTTTCCCTGGCCGATAAACAGTGCGGCGGCTCCGATCACATCGTCGTTTCCAAGGTGCAGCATTTCAAAAAGGGAAACAGGCAGTTTTACGTGAACATCCACGGCTGTTCCGCCCGCTACAGGGACCGCGAGGCCCTGATCGTGGCCACCACCGACATTACCGAGATCATCGAAAAGGAGGCCCAGCTCATTCAGGCCAGCAAGTTGAGCACCCTGGGCCAGATGTCGGCCAGCATCGCCCACGAACTGAATCAGCCCCTGAACGCCATCAAGGTGGGCAACGAATTTCTAAAGATGATGACCCAGGAAGGACGCCAGATCCCCGACGAAGACCTGCTCCAGGTGGTCAACGAGGTAGGCAACCAGGTAGACCGGGCCGCCGAGATCATCAATCACCTGCGGGATTTCAGCCGCAAGGCCGACCGGGTCAAGGAAAAGGTGGATATCAACCGGTCGATCCGCACCGTTTACAGCCTCCTGAGCCAGCAGTTGCATCTCGAGGATATCGTGCTGCGCTTGAACCTGGATCCGGGAACCCCCCTGATCTGGGGCCAGGCCAACCGCTTCGAACAGGTTTTTTTCAACCTGGTTACCAACGCCCGGGATGCCGTCGTCCAGAAGCGGCAGCAGGACGGACGGTCCGGGCCCCAGGAAATCGAGATCCGCACCTTCCGGGAAGACGGCCGGGTCATCGTCGAGGTTTCCGATACGGGCCTGGGCATGTCCGCCGCGGTCCAGGAACACATCTTCGAGCCTTTTTACACGACCAAGGAGACCGGGAAGGGTACCGGTCTGGGGCTGTCCATCATTTACGGGATCGTCAAGGATTACGGCGGTGAAATCCGGGTGGACAGTCGGGAGGGCCAGGGGACCACCTTCCGCCTGTCCTTTCCGGGCCTTACGGCCTGAACCGGTTTCGGAAACGAAGGGATGCCGTCGCCACTATGAAGAAAATTCTGATTATCGATGATGAAAAACCGACCCTGGCCATGTTCCGGCTGTTTCTGAAGGCCTACGGGTATGAGGTGCTGCTGGCCGAAAACGGCCTGGAGGGGCTGGAAATCTTCCGGCGGGAAAAGCCGCCCATCGTGCTTACGGACATCAAAATGCCGGGCTTGGACGGGCTGGAGGTTCTCCGGCAGGTCAAGGAAATCGACCCCCGGGCCGAGGTGATCGTCATCTCCGGCCACGGTGACATGGAATTGGCCATGCGGGCCCTGCAGTTGAACGCCTCCGATTTTCTCAGCAAGCCGGTCCAGAAATCCGAGCTGGATATCGCCCTGAAACGGGCGGAGGAGCGTCTAAAACAGGGTGGAGGAGAAGACCGGACGCTTCAGGTCCGGGAGGAGGGCAACCGCCTGTACGTCCTCACGGTGGAAGGCGACGTCTCTTCCCGTTCGGAGTCTTCCTGGAACGAAGCCTTCCAGTCGATCTTTAAGGAACAGGGCCGGGGTATACTCCTGCGCTTCAGCGAGCAGACTTCGGTCAACAGCGCCGGAGTGGCGATCATCATTCAGCTCCTGCTGGAGGCCGACCGGCGCCGGGTCCCGGTGGCCGTCAGCGGCCTTTCCGACCATTTTAATAAATTTTTCGACCTGGTGGGGATCAACCATTATGCGCGCTATTTTGAACAGGATGAAGCGGCCCTGGCCTATCTGGAAAACGCGTCCCGCTGACGGACGAAAGCGTCCCAACCGACGCCGCGTTCTGTCGCACCGCGGCTGGATTGCCCTCGGATTGGCCGGCCTGCTGCTGTGGGGCTTTCAGCCCCTGGCGGCCAAGGTACCTGTATTACCCGCCGCCGGTGGGACCCTGCCCAAGTTATCTCTCGAGACCCCGCCGGATGAACCGGACAAAAAATACCTGGGCCTCGGAAGGGGCGGCCGATTTTCCCTGCAGCAGGTGGACGGTCACCTGCTGCTGCTGGAGATCATCGGGGTCTATTGCCCCCAGTGTCACAAACAGGCCCCCGGCTTCAACCGTCTGTTTCAACGGATTCAGAAAGACCCCCGGCTGAAGGCCAAAGTCAAATTTCTGGCCGTGGCCGCCGGCGGGACCGCCACCGAAATTGCCTACCTGCGCCGGGAATTTTCCATACCTTTTCCGGTCATCAGCGACGCCCGCTTTGAAATCCATAAACAGTTGGGCGAACCCCGGAC